>JAQGIX010000164.1 GCA_028290925.1 Phenylobacterium sp.
CAACGAGATCGACATCGGCGACTACCGCACCTTCTGCAAGCTCGACCCGCCGCTGCGCAGCGAGGACGACCGCCAGGCGGTGATCGAGGCGGTGGCCTCGGGCCTGATCCAGATCGTCGTCTCGGCCCATGCGCCGGCCCCACCCGAGGACAAGCGCCTGCCCTATGACGAGGCCGCGCCGGGCGCGGTTGGGCTGGAAACGCTGCTGCCGGCCCTGCTGGCCTTCCACCACGAGGGCCGCATCCCGCTGATCCACCTGATCCGGGCGGTGACCTGCGCCCCGGCCGAGCTGCTGGGGCTGCCGTCCGGCCGCCTGGCCAAGGGCGCGCCCGCCGACCTGGTGCTGTGCAATCCCGATACGCCGATCATCATCGACGCCGACAAGCTGACCTCGAAGTCGAAGAACTCGCCGTTCGACGGGCGGCGGCTGCAGGGCAAGGTGCTGATGACCGTGGCCGACGGGCGGGTGGTCTATCGAGCCTAGGCCTCAGTCTGCCGCCAGCGTCCGGGCGATGAGGTCGTAGAAGGCCTGGGCGAAGGCCTGCGGGCGGCCCAGCGGATGGGCGAGGATCCGCTCCCGCGCCGTGCGGCGCAGCTCCGCGATGCGGCCCGGATCGCGGGCGAGGCCAACCGCGATGCGCTCGTAGTCCTCGATGGTGGTCGCCCCCAGGCCGGCCAGCCCCACGTTGTTGAGGATCGACCAGCTCATCCGCTCGAACATCGCCTCACCGGCCAGGCTGACGGTGGGGACGCCCATCCAGAGCGCCTCGCAGGTCGTGGTGCCGCCGGTCACCGGGAAGGTGTCGAGGGCGATGTCCATCTCGCCGTAGAGCGCCCGCACCGCGCCGCGGATCGGGCGGAAATCGAGCCGCTCGACGCCCACACCCTCTTCGGCGAAATGGCGGGCGATCGACTCACGGAACGACGGCGCGCCGGCCTCGGGCCGCACGATCATGAACCGCGAGCCGGGCACGGCGGCGACCACCCGCGCCCAGGTCCGCAAGAGCCGCGGATTGAACTTGTAGGGGTCGTTGGCCGTGCCGAAGGTGATCCGGCCGGTGCGCTGCACCGGCGCCACCGGCTGGAGCGCCGGCTCCGGCTGGAAGGCCGCCGGGGCCATGGCCACCCAGCTCGCCGGCATCAGCAATGGGGACTCCAGCAGCATCTCGCGGCGCGGTGGGACGAGGTAGGGATCGGCGATCAGGTGGTCTATCGCGGCCAGGCCGAGGGAGTGGGGATAGCCGAGCCAGCTCGCCTGCCTGGCCGCGGGCCGATAGGCCAGCACGCCCGGCCGGTTGCCCGGCGTCGGACCGCCCAACTCGACCAGCAGGTCGAGGTCGTCCGCGGCGATCAGCTGAGCGGCGGCACGGTCGTCCGGCGGCAGGATGCGGAAGGCGGCGCAGCGGGTGGCGGTCCACTGTTGCGCCACGTCCGGCGCCCCGCGGAAGGACGAGTAGCCATAGAGCTCGAAGCGCGGATCCAGGTGCTGGAAGAGCGGCTGGGCGAAGTAGGCCACCACGTGATGGCGCAGGTCCGATGAGAGGAAGCCGAGCCGCAGCGGCCCGCCTGACGCGCGGCCTGGCGGGCGAACGATGGGGCGCGCCGCCGCGCGTGCTTCCAGGCCCTCGCCCCAGAGCCGGTGCAGGCCGAGCAGCTCCAGGCGGTCGGCCTCGGTCTCGACCCGGGAGAACAGCTGCAGGAGCTGACCGCCGTCGTCGTTCAGCGCGCACCACCGGCCAAGCTGCCGCAGGTCGCCCAGGGAGACCGCCTGATCGTAGAGGCCCGCGCGCCAGAGGATCTTGGCCGCCGCCGGCTTCGCGGCGTCCGGCAGGCTAGGCAGCAGCCGCAGGATCAGATCGGCGGCATCCTGGAGATGGGCGCCTTCGTCCTGGTCCTGCAGGGCCGCCAAACGCCGCGCATGGGCCACCGCCGCTTCAACGCTGTCGAAAACCAAGCCCACGCGCCCTCTCGCGCCGGAGCGGTGCGCCCGCGCTCCGCGCCAATATCGTCAAATGTCGGCCAGGCGCCAGCCGCGCCGGCGGCTTAGTCGCCGGTCGGCACGACGCCAGCCCTCTCGACCATCAGCACCACCACCCGGCCGCGGGCGTGGGGAAGGTGCATGACGCCCTTGGGCACGGTGAACGCCTGGTTCGGCCCGAGGCTTACGGTGCGATCCTCGAGCTCGATGTCGAGCCGCCCCTCGAGCACCAGGAAGAACTCGTCCTCCTCGTCGTGCTTGTGCCAGTGGAAATCACCCTCCAGCACGCCCAGCCGCACCACCGCGTCATTGACCGCGCAGAGGGTGCGGTTCCACCAGGGCGTCTGGGCGCGGCCCACCGCGGCCACGTCGAACTGTTCGCCGGGCTCGAACATCACCCCGTCCGTGGCGATGTCATAGCGGTCCCTGAGCTTGTCCATCTGGCGTCCTCCGGGTAGAGCCTGGAAGGTACAGTATCGGGACTTAGCCAACTGGCAATGTCTATCGTCGAGCCCCTCAAGGCGCTGGGCAATGCGCGCCGGCTGCAGATCCTGGAGTGGCTGAAGGATCCCCGCGCCCATTTCCGCCCGCAGGTGGATGGCGACCTCGTGGACGATGGGGTCTGTGGACTGCTGATCGCCGAGAAGCTGGGCGTCAGCCAGCCGACGCTCTCCGAGCACATGCGCATCCTGGTGCAGGCCGACCTCGTCACGCCGAAGCGCATCAAGCAATGGACCTTCTACCGACGCAACGAAGCCAGGATCGCCGCGGTCAAGGCCGCCCTCTCCGCCGGGCTCTAGCGGTCAGACGAGCTTTCGGGGGCGTGACGCCATTGCAAGCTGCGGCTAGAATCCAAGGCGAACGGGAGGGGCGTCAATGTTCCAGGGCTTGAGTATCATCCAGATCGCGCTGGCGGTGGCCGGCGGCTACCTGCTGGGCTCCATCCCCTTCGGCGTCATCGCCACCAGGCTCGGCGGCGCGCAGGACCTGCGGACCATCGGCTCGGGCAGTATCGGGGCGACCAATGTGCTGCGCACCGGCCGCAAGGACCTGGCGGCGATCACATTGCTGGGCGACGGCGGCAAGGGCGCGGTTGCGGTGCTGATCGCCTGGCTGGCCACCCGGGACGCGACGGACCAGGCCCAGGCGGTGCTGACCGCGCTGGCCGGCGGCGCGGCCTTCCTCGGCCACCTGTTCCCGGTCTGGCTCGGGTTCAAGGGGGGCAAGGGGGTGGCGACCTTCTTCGGGACGCTGCTGGCGGCGGCCTGGCCGGTGGGCCTGCTGGCCGGGGCGAGCTGGATCGTCATGGCCTTGCTGTTCCGCATCTCCTCGCTGGCGGGGCTGACCGCCGTGGCGCTGGCGCCGGTCTATGTGTTCCTGGTCGGCCGACCCACGCCGATCGCCTACCTGGCGCTGTTCATGGCGATCCTGGTCTATGTGCGCCACACCCCCAACATCCGCCGGCTGCTGAAGGGCGAGGAGCCGCGCATCGGGAGCGAGAAGAAGGTCGCCGCGTGAGCCGAGCCCTGTCGGCGGCCGAGCGCCGCGCATGGCTGAGGCTGGCGCGGACGGAGAACGTCGGCCCGGTGACCTTCCGCGAGCTGATCCGCCGCTACGGCGACGCGGCCGCGGCGCTGGCCGCCCTGCCCGCCCTCGCCCAGCGCGGCGGGCGGGTGAACGGCATCCGGGTCCCCAGCGAAGCCGAGATCGACCAGGAGCTTGCGGCGGGCGAGGCGCTGGGCGCGCGGCTGCTGGCCGCCTGCGAGGCCGATTTCCCGCGCCTGCTCGCCGCCGTCGATCCGCCACCACCGGTGCTGTGGACGCGCGGAAACCTGGACATCCTGCACCAACCCGGGGTCGCCATCGTCGGCGCGCGGGTGGCCTCGGCCGCCGGCCAGCGCTTCGCCCGCGGCCTGGCCGCCGACCTGGGCGAGGCCGGCTATGTCGCGGTCTCCGGGATGGCCCGCGGCATCGACGCGGCGGCGCACGAGGGCGCGCTGCCCCGGGGCACGGTGGCGGTGCTGGCGGGCGGCGTGGACGACGTCTACCCGCCGGAGCACGCAGCCCTCTATCAGCGCATCGTCGAGCACGGCTGCGTGGTCTCCGAGAACCAGCCCGGCCGCACGGCCGTCGCCCGCGATTTCCCGCGCCGCAACCGGATCATCTCCGGCCTGTCGCGGGCGGTCGTGGTGGTGGAGGCTGAGCTCCGGTCCGGCTCGCTGATCACCGCGCGGCTGGCCGCCGAGCAGGGCCGCGAGGTGCTGGCCGTGCCGGGCTCGCCGCTGGACCCGCGCGCCAAGGGGACCAACGACCTGCTCCGCCAGGGCGCGGCGATCTGCGAGGGCGCCGAGGACGTGCTGCGCGCCCTGGAGGGCCTGCGCTCGCTCGGGGAGCCGCCGGCCGATCCGTTCCGGCCGGATGGCCCGGGTGGCGAAGCCGACGCCGCGCTTCGCGAGCGCGTCGCCGCCCTGCTCTCGCCCACCCCGGTCTCCCGCGACGAGCTGGTCCGCGCCACCGGCGCGCCGGCCCCCGCGGTGTTCGCCGCCCTGGTGGAATTGGCGCTGGCGGGCCGCGCCGAGCTCATGCCCGGCGGAATGGTGGCGACGGCCTGACGCAGGCCCCGTCACAGGCTCGAAACATCGGCGCAACGGTGGGCGCCTAGGATGCCGCCGGGACAATCCACGAGAAGGCCCCCCATGAAACTCAGCCTATTGGTCACCCTCGCCGCGCTGGCCGCCGGCGGATCCGCCCTCGCCCAGGAGCCCGGCCCGGGCGGCGGCGGCGGTCTGTCGCCGGAAGTACGCGCCGCGCGCGAGGCCGTGCGCACCGCCTGCGCGGCGGACTTCAAGACGTTCTGCGACGGCAAGCAGGGCCGCGAGATGATGATGTGCCTGCGCGACAACGCCGACAAGACGAGCCAGCCGTGCAAGGACGCCATGGCCAAGATGCCGGCCCGCCAGCCGCGGCCGCCGGCCGGCTGATCGCCTGACGTCCCATCTATTGTTGGGATCTGTTTGTTGGGCCGGCGGCCGCGAGGGTCGCCGGCCTTTCCAGACCGGCCGCCCGAAAATTTAGAGCCCCTAAGGGGCTCCCCAGGCGCCGCGCTGAACGGGCGTTGACAGCCCCGGGGGGCCACCCCCACCTTCCCGGCTCTTTTTCGGCCGGCCCTCCGGCCCCAAGGACCAGATCACCCCCAGTATGAACGTCGTCGTCGTCGAGAGCCCGGCCAAGGCCAAGACCATCAACAAGTACCTGGGCTCGGACTACATCGTCCTGGCGTCCTACGGCCACGTCCGCGACCTGCCGGCGAAGGACGGCTCGGTGCGCCCCGACGAAGATTTCGACATGTCCTGGGAGGTCGACGGCAAGGCCGCCAAGCGGCTGGCCGACATCGCCGACGCCGCCAAGAAGGCCGACCGCATCATCCTGGCCACCGACCCCGACCGCGAGGGCGAGGCGATCAGCTGGCACGTGCTGGAGGTGCTGCGCCAGAAGAAGGCGCTGAGGGACCTGCCGGTCGAGCGCGTGGTGTTCAACGCCATTACCCGGACCGCGGTCACCGAGGCGATGAAGAACCCGCGCCAGATCGACATGGAGCTGGTGGACGCCTACCTGGCCCGCCGCGCCCTGGACTATCTGGTGGGCTTCACCCTGTCGCCGGTGCTGTGGCGCAAGCTGCCGGGCTCGCGCTCGGCGGGACGCGTTCAGTCGGTCGCCTTGCGGCTCGTCGTCGACCGCGAACTGGAGATCGAGGCGTTCCGCACCCAGGAATACTGGACCGTCGAGGCCGACGTCTCCTCGGGCGCCGAGCCCTTCGTCGGCCGGCTGGTGAAGCACGAGGGCAAGCGGCTCACCAAGTTCGATCTCGGCAATGAAGCCAGCGCCTTCGCCGCCCGCGACGCGGTCAAGGCCGCGAGCTTCAAGGTCAATGCGGTCGAGAAGAAGCCGGCCAGGCGCTCGCCGCCGCCGCCCTTCACCACCTCCACCCTGCAGCAGGAAGCCTCGCGCAAGCTGGGCTTCTCGGCGCAGCGGACCATGCAGGCCGCCCAGAAGCTCTATGAAGGCGTCGACATCGGCGGCGAGACCGTCGGCCTGATCACCTACATGCGGACCGACGGCGTGCAGACCGCCCCGGAGGCGCTGGACGAGGCGCGCGAGGTGATCGGCGGGCTCTACGGCAAGGAGTATGTGCCGGAGAAGCCCCGGATCTATTCCACCAAGGCCAAGAACGCCCAGGAGGCGCACGAGGCGATCCGGCCCACCAGCCTGGCCCGCAACCCCGGGCGGATGCGTCTCGATGGCGACCTCGGCCGGCTCTACGAGCTGGTCTGGAAGCGGATGATCGCCTCGCAGATGGAGGCCGCGCGCATCGAGCGGACCACCATCGACCTGGAAAGCGCCGACGGCGCGACCGGCCTGCGCGCCACCGGACAGGTGATCTTGTTCGACGGCTATCTGGCGGTCTACGAGGAAGGCCGCGACGATCCGGAGGACGAGGAAGGCGGCCGCCTGCCGCAGGTGCGCGAAGGCGCCGAGACCCGCCTGCTCGCCGCCCGCGCCGATCAGCACTTCACCGAGCCGCCGCCGCGCTATTCCGAGGCCAGCCTGGTGAAGAAGATGGAGGAGCTGGGCATCGGCCGGCCCTCGACCTACGCCTCGATCCTGGAGCGCCTGCGCGACCGCTCCTACGTCCGCATGGACAAGAACCGCTTCGTGCCGGAGGACCAGGGCCGCCTGGTCACGGTGTTCCTGGAGCAGTTCTTCGCCAAGTACGTCGAATACGACTTCACCGCCGACCTCGAGGAGAAGCTCGACCTGGTCTCGGCCGGCCAGCTCGACTGGAAGCTGCTGCTCAGGGAGTTCTGGCAGGAGTTCAACGCCAAGGTCGGCGAGATCAGCGAACTGCGCACCCGCGACGTGGTGGATTCGCTGGACGCGATCCTGGGCCCCTACCTGTTCCCGCCCAACCTGGACGGCAGCGACACCCGCGCCTGTCCGAAGTGCGGGACCGGCCGGCTCGGCCTGAAGCTCAGCCGCTCCAACCCGTTCATCGGCTGCTCCAACTATCCCGAGTGCCGCTACACCCGGCCGTTCGGCGCGCCCGAAGAGGGCGACACGGAGAACGGCGACCGCGAGCTGGGCGTCGATCCCGAGACCGGCCTCATGGTGTTCCTGAAGGCCGGCCGCTTCGGCCCCTATGTGCAGCTGGGCGAAGACGAGAAGCCCAAGCGGGCCAGCCTGCCCAAGGGCTGGAGCCCGGCGGCCATGGACCTCGAGAAGGCGATGCGCCTGCTCAGGCTGCCGCGCGAGGTGGGGCCGCACCCCGAGGACGGCCAGATGATCGTCGCCGGTATCGGCCGCTACGGACCCTTCGTGCTGCACGACGGCGCCTATGCGAACCTGTCGAGCATCGACGAGGTGTTCGACGTGGGCGTGAACCGCGCCGTCGCCCTGATCGCCGAGAAGCGCAGCGCCGCCAGCGCCCGGCGCGGCGGCGAGCCGACCTCGCTGAAGGACCTCGGCCCCCACCCGGCCGACGGCCAGCCGATCAAGGTGCTGGCCGGGCGCTACGGACCCTACGTCAAGCACGGCTCGACCAACGCCACCATCCCCAAGGGCAGCGACCCGCAAAGCCTGACCATTGAGGACGCGGTGAAGCTGATCGCCGAGCGCGAGGCGAAGGGGCCAGGCAAGAAGCCGGTGCGCGGGAAAGCCAAGGCCGCGCCGAAGAAGAAAGCCAAGGCCAAGGCCGAGGCCTGATCCGACCCCTCCACCGCGGGGGGTTGCTCAGCCGGCCGCGATCTCCAGGATCTCGACGATGTCCGCCGGCCCCTTGATGGGGCGCGGATTCACCCTGACGCCGTTGTCGTGCATGGTGTGCTCGGCGATGGCCTGGAACTTGTCGGGGCCGATCCCGATGGTCTTCAGGTCGGTGGGCAGGCCGAGGCCCTGGGCCAGGCGGCGCACGGCATCGGAGGCCGAGAGGCCATCGGCGCCCATCAGCTCGGCGACCAGCGCCTGGCGACCGGCGTCCGCCCCTTCGTTCCAGCGCAGCACGGCGGGCAGGGTCACGCCGGAGGTGACCCCGTGCGGCACGCCGTAGGTCCCGCCCAGGGTGTGGCCGATGGCGTGGCTCGCGCCCATGCCGCGGCCGGCGCCGGCCCCGCTGATCGCCAGCCACATGCCGAACTGGCATTCCTGGCGGGCATCTAGGTTGGCCGGATCGGCCTTGCTGGCCGGCAGGCCGGCCGCGAGCCGCTTCAGCCCGTCGGCGGCCAGCGCGTCGGCATAGGGCGCCCGCGTCGGATTGCAGAGCTGCTCGACGGCGTGGTCGACGGCTTTCAGCCCGGTGGAGAACCACAGCGCCGGCGGCGTCGCCAGGGTGAGCGCCGGATCGAGGATCACGGCGCGCGGGGCGAGCAGCGGATGGGTGTAGCCCTCCTTGGCGCGGCGGCCGGTGTCGGTGACGCCGGCGAAGGGCGTGAACTCCGCGGCCGACAGCGTGGTCGGGATGGCGACCATCCGCACGCCCGGCGGGATCTTCGCTGCGTCCACCCGGCCTTCGCCGCGGCCGGCGCGATAGGCGTCGAGCTCGTCCGGACGGCCGAGGCCGGCCCAGAGCGCCAGCTGCATGACCTTGGTGGCGTCGATCACGCTGCCGCCGCCCAGCGCCACCAGCAGATCGGCCTGGGTCTTCCGCGCGGCTTCCGCCCCGCCCATGACGCTCTCGCGCGGCGAGTGGGCGCCGATGCCGGCGAAGACGCCGACGCAGAGCTCGCCCAGGTCCTTGGCCAGCTGGGCGGCCAGCGTCTGGGTGAGCGAGCGCGTGGTGGTGATCATCAGGCGGCGCACGCCCGAGGCGATCGCCAGTTCGCGCAGCACCTCGGCGGCCGGTCGGCCGTAGGCGACGAGGTCCTGGCGGGGGAAGCGGTGGGATCCGGTCAGCATGGGGCAAGCTTAATCCCGAAATCAGCCGGGAGCAGCCGCTAAGGATCGGCGTTCAAAGATGCTAAGCACGCCCACCGATGGCCAGACCTCACACCCCCAAAGCCGCCCGTTTCCCGCAAGGCCTCCCCGACCGGGAGGCGCTGATCAAGTTCGTCCGCGAGAACGGCGAGGCCGACCGCGCCGCCATCGCCCGCGCCTTCGGGCTGAAAGGCGCCGATCGCCGGGCGCTGCGCGAGATGCTGCGCGAGCTGGAGACCTCGGGGGCGCTCGGCAAGCGCGGCCGCAAGGCCTTCGCCGAGGCCGGCGCCCTGCCCGATGTGGGCGTCGTCGATGTCGTCGAGCGCGATCCGGACGGCGACCTGTTCGTCAAGCTGACCAAGGGCGAGGACGCGCCGATCGTGCCGCTCTCGCCCGACCGCAACGCCGAGGCCGGCCAGGCGCCGGGCCTGGGCGACCGCCTGCTGGTGCGCTTCGAGCGCCAGGAGAACGGCGAAGTCGAGGCCCGGCTGATCAAGCGGCTGGGCCAGAGCGCCCACCGGGTGCTGGGGGTGGTCCGCAAGGCGCGCGGCGAGATCCGCGTGGAGCCGGTGGACCGGCGCTCCAAGGACAGCCTGGTGCTGGACCCCGCCGACGGCGGCCAGTTGAAGGACGGGGACCTGGTGCTGGCCCAGTTGGGCGCCTCGACCGGCCGCTACGGCCCGCACCGGGGCAAACTATTGGAGGTGGTCGGCCGCGAGGACGAGCCGCGCGCCGCCTCGCTGATCGCCATCCATGCCCACGGCATCCCGATGGGCTTCTCGCCGGCCGCGGAAGCCGAAGCCGAGGCCGCCCAGCCGCCGACGCTGGCGGGCCGCCAGGACCTGCGCGATGTGCCGCTGATCACCATCGACCCGGCCGACGCGCGCGACCACGACGACGCGGTCTATGCCGAGCCGGACACCGACGAGAAGAACCCGGGCGGCTGGATCGTGTGGGTGGCCATCGCCGACGTCGCCGCCTACGTCCGGCCGGGCTCGGCGCTGGATCACGACGCCCGTGAGAAGGGCAACAGCGTCTATTTCCCCGACCGGGTCGAGCCGATGCTGCCCGAGCGGCTGTCCAACGGCCTCTGCTCGCTCCGCGAAGGCGAGAACCGCGCCTGCATGGCGGTGCGGATGGTGTTCGGCGCCGACGGGCGCAAGCGCTCGCACCGCTTCGTGCGCGGCCTGATGCGCTCGGCGGCCAAGCTCTCCTACGAGCAGGCGCAGGAAGCCATCGAGGGCCGCACCGACGGCAAGACCTCGGCCCTGCTGATCCCGATCCTGAAGCCGCTGTGGGCCGCCTACGCCTGCCTGAAGAAGGGCCGCGACGCCCGCTCGCCGCTGGCCATCGAGAGCCTGGAGCGGAAGATCGCCATCGACGAGATGGGCCGGGTCGCCTCGATCATCCCGCGCGCCTCGCTGGAGGCCCACCGGCTGATCGAGGAATGTATGATCCAGGCCAACGTCTGCGCCGCCGAGACCCTGGAGGCCCGGCGCACGCCGCTGATCTACCGCATCCACGACGCGCCGAGCCCGGAGAAACTGCAGGCCCTGGTCGACTTCCTGGGCACCCTCGGCATCCCCTGGACCAAGGGCGAGGCGCCGCGCACCGAGCGCTTCAACCGCCTGCTGGAGCAAACCCGCGGCACGCCCCACGCCGAGATCGTCAACGAGGTGGTGCTGCGCACCCAGATGCAGGCGATCTATTCGACGGAGAACATCGGCCACTTCGGCCTGAACCTGGCGAAATACGCCCACTTCACCTCGCCGATCCGCCGCTACGCCGACCTGATCGTCCACCGAGGTCTGATCACGGCGCTGGGCCTGGGCGGCGACGGCCTCTCGGACCGCGACATCCAGAAGATGAAGGACACCGCC
>JAQGIX010000218.1 GCA_028290925.1 Phenylobacterium sp.
CATGAACTTCGGCTTGAAGCGGTCCTGGCAGTACCAGAGGGCGTCGGCCAGCACGAGGCGGCCCTCGGCGTCGGTGTTGATCACCTCGATGGTCTGGCCGGACATCGAGCTCACCACGTCGCCGGGACGCTGGGCGTTGCCGTCGGGCATGTTCTCCACCAGGCCGAGGATGCCGATGGCGTTGACCTTCGCCTTGCGGCCGGCGAGCACGTGCATGAGGCCGGTGACGGCGCCGGCGCCGCCCATGTCCCACTTCATGTCCTCCATGCCGTCGGCCGGCTTGATGGAGATGCCGCCGCTGTCGAAGCAGACGCCCTTGCCGACGAACGCGATCGGCTGGGCCGCCTTGTCGGCCGCCCCGTTCCAGCGGATCACCACCAGCTGGCTTTCGCGCACGCTGCCCTGCCCCACCCCGAGCAGCGAGCCCATGCCGAGCTTGTGCATCTCCGGCTCGCCGAGGATCTCCACCTCGAGGCCCAGGCGCTCCAGCTCCTTCACCCGGCGGGCGAACTCCACGGGATAGAGGACGTTGGCGGGCTCGGAGACCAGGTCGCGCGTGAAGCTCACCGCGTCAGCCAAGGCCGCGAGCGGCGGGAAGGCGGCCAGCGCCGCATCGGCGTCGGCGGCGACCACCTGGGTCTTGGCGATGGAGGGCTTCTTCTCCGCCGGCTCCTTGGTCCGGTACTTGTCGAACCGGTAGCTGGCCAGGCGCACGCCCAGCGCCGCCCGCGCCGCGAGCAGCGGATCGCCGTTGGGAAGCTCGATCCGGAGCGTCTCCAGGCCGGAGGCCTTCACCGCGCCATAGGCCGTGGCCGCGGCGTGCTCGGCGCCCAGGACGTCGAAGGCGTCGGCCTTGCCGGCCCCCACCAGCACCAGCCGCGCCGCGCCGCCGCCCTCAGGCGCCAGGATATCGAGCGTCTGGCCCTTGGCGCCGGTGAACCGGCTGGCGGCGGCCGCGCGGCCCAGCTGGCCGTCCAGCTTCGCGCCTTCGAACACGATGCGCGCCAGCGCGGTCTTCGGCGGCGCAGCGGCGTCGGCCGCGACGAACTCAATCTCCATCGGAACTCTCTGCAAGGTTTCAGGTGCGGGCGGGCGCCGCCCGGATGCGGCCGGCACGGGCCGGTTGTGCGGGGCGACGACGCATGATTTAGAACAGCTTCGCGGCCGGGGCGCGCCAAATCCTCCGGGGTGAGCCGTATTTATTCCGCATGCGCCTGATTGACCGTTATCTCCTGCGTCAGCTGCTCGGCCCCACGGTGCTGGCCACCCTGGCGCTGACCGGCGTCGCCATGCTGAGCCAGAGCCTCTCGGCCCTCGACCTGATGGTCAACCAGCGGCAGAGCGCGCTGGTGTTCCTGGAAGTCACGGTCCTGGCCATGCCGCAGCTGATCAACATGGTGCTGCCGATCGCGATCTTCGTGGCGGCCCTGGTGGCCCTCAACCGGCTGCAGACCGAGCAGGAGATCGTGGTCTGCTTCGCCGGCGGCATGAGCCGCTGGCGGGTGATCTCGCCGGCCATCCGGCTGGCCGCCACCGTCGCCTTCATCGCCCTGCTGTCGAACCTGTTCCTGCAGCCGACGGCGGCGCGGACCATGCGCGAGGCGCTGTTCCAGGTGCGCACCGACCTGGCCTCCACCCTGGTGCGCGAGGGCGAGTTCACCGAGCCGGCGCCGGGGCTCACCGTCTATGCCCAAACCGTCGACGCCAAGGGCGATTTCCGCAATCTCTTCATCCATCAGACGAAGCCGAACGGGTCCTCGACCACATACATGGCCGACCGCGGCCACATCGCCAAGCGGCTGGGCCGCGCGGTGCTGATCCTGCGAACCGGCTCGACCCAGGAGTTCTCGCCCAAGGGCGTGCTCAACTACCTGACCTTCGACGAGTACGCCTTCGACCTGGCGCCGCTGTCCAACGCCGACGAGCTGGTCCACTACAAGCCCTCCGACCGCTACCTGCACGAGCTGTTCTTCCCCGACCTGCAGCAGGGCTGGGAGCAGCGCAACCGCCTCAGCCTGCTGGCCGAGGGCCATTCGCGGCTCGCCACGCCGCTCTACAACATCGCCTTCATGGCCATGGCGCTGTCGGCGATCATCGGCGGCGGCTTCTCGCGGATGGGCTATGGCCGGCGGATCGCGGCCATCGCGGCGATGGCGGCGGTGGTGCGGATCCTGGGCTTCGTCGTCCAGGCCGGCTGTGAGGACTCCGCCTGGCTCAATATCCTGCAGTACGCCGTTCCGGCGGCCGCCACGGCCTTGGCCCTGCGCAGCGTGTTCCGCCAGCGGGCCGGCCGGTTCATCGACCTGCGCCGGCGGCCGGCCCAGGCGATCGCGGCGGCCACATGATCGGGGGCGGCCGGATCGAGCGCTATGTGGTCGGGCGCGTGCTGGGCAGCGTCGGCGCGGCGCTGGCGGTGATCTCGGCGGTGATCCTGCTCGTCGAGTTCGTGGACCTGTCGCGCACGGTGGGCGTGCGGGTGGATGTCGGGGTCGGCGAGGTGTTCTGGCTGACCCTGCTGCGCGCGCCCTCCCTGGTCCAGGTGCTGCTGCCCTTCGTCTTCCTGTTCGG
>JAQGIX010000234.1 GCA_028290925.1 Phenylobacterium sp.
TCACCGACCAGGGCGAGATCCGGGTCACAGCCCGGCACGATGGGGCCATGCTGGAGATCGCCGTGGCGGACACCGGCGTCGGCATCTCGCCGGACAACCTGGTGCGGCTGTTCCAGAAGTTCGACCAGCTGGATTCCTCGACCACGCGCCGCTACGGCGGCACCGGCCTGGGCCTGGCCATCTGCCACGAGCTCGGCCAGCTGATGGGCGGCGAGATCGCCGTCGAGAGCCGGGTGGGGGAGGGCTCGCGGTTCATCGTGCGCCTGCCGCTGCCGATGATCGGCGAGGAGCGGGCGCCGCCGCAGCTCGCCCCGGCTCCGGTCAGTGACCTGAAGCCCATGCGCCTGCGCGTGCTGGCCGCGGAGGACAACGCGGTCAACCAGCTGGTCCTGAAGACCCTGCTGCATCAGCTCGGCCTCGACCCCACCGTGGTGGAAGACGGCGCCGCGGCCGTCGCGGCCTGGGCGGCCGGCGAGTGGGACGTCATCCTGATGGATGTCCAGATGCCGGTGATGGACGGCCTCACCGCCACCACCACGATCCGCGATCGCGAGGCCGAGACCGGGCGGCCGCGAACGCCGATCATCGCGCTCACCGCCAACGCCATGTCCCATCAGGTCGAGCAGTACCTGGCCGCCGGCATGGACGGCCACGTGGCCAAGCCGATCGCCGCCCTCGATCTCTTCCAGGCGCTCTCCGCGGTGATGGAAGACACCGAGGAAGCCGCCGCGGCCGAGGTCGCCTAGAACGGCCGGCTGAGACCGGCGGCGCTGTGCTCGGCCGCGTTGCGCTCGAGCGGCCCGAGCTCCTCGGCGATCACCTTGAAGCCGGTCAGGTCGGCGGCCCCGAAGGTCGTGGCGATCGCCACGTCGGCGGCGTCGCGACCGCGCGCCATCAGGATGCGGCCGATGCGCGGCCTGTTGTGCCGCGCGTCGAGGGTGCGCCAGGCGCCGCCGAGGTAGGCCTCGAACCAGGCGCAGAAGTCCATGGGGTTCTCGCTGGCCGGCACCCCGATGTCGGGCAGATAGCCCGTGCAGTAGCGGGCCGGGATGTTCATGCAGCGGCACAGGGTGATCGCCAGGTGCGCGTAGTCGCGGCACACCCCGTGCTGCTCCTCGTGGGCCTCCGAGGCGGTGCGGGTCGGCCGCGCGTACTCATAGCCGAAGCCGATCCGCTGGTGCGCGTAGCCGACGATGGCCTGCGCCAGGGGCCAGCCGGGCGTCTCGTGCCCGAACAGCTTCCAGGCCAGGGCGTCCAGCGCCTGGGTGTCGCAGTAGCGCGAGCCCAGCAGGAACTGCAGCACCTCGTCCGGAAGGTCCTCGACCGCGGCCTGGGTCGCCTCGACCGGCGTCGGGTCCGGCGCCCCGCTGTCGCGGATCACGAAGTCGGCGCTCAGCGTCAGCCGCCCGGCCGGCGCCAGGATGCGGCTGCAGTTGTTGCCGAAGATGTCCTTGTACTGGCGCACCGGCAGCGGCGGATCGGTGCGCAGCGCGTCCGGCGTCTCGAGATCGCCCTCCCGCTCCGGCCGCACGTTCAGCAACAGCACCATAGGGGTCGGCGCGCCGCACTCGTAGATGATCTCGTAGCCGGCTCTGATGCGCATGGCGGCCCCGCTGGTTAAGCCGATCGCGCAACTCGCAGTTCTGCGTTGGGTTGCGTCACCAGCGCCGCCTCCACCGCGATTTCCACCTCGACGTCCATGCCGAGGAAGTCCGAGGCCAGCCCGGCCCAGGAGCCGTGCAACGGCAGCGCGTGCCGGGGGTCGGCCACCGCGGCCACCCGGATCAGGTCGCGGCCGCCGATCAGCCCGTTGGTCGGATCGAAATCCGTCCAGCCGCACGAGGGCATATAGACCCGCACCCAGGCGTGGGTGTGGCCGCCGCCGGTGTGGCCCGACTTGGGCGACGTGGAATAGATGTAGCCGGACACGAAACGCGCCGCGAGGCCGAGGCTGCGCGCCGCCTCGATCATCAGCACGGCGAAGTCGCGGCAGCTGCCCGTCCGGGTCTGCAGGGTGGTCCGCGGCGCCTGCGGCGGGCCTTGCAGCCGCGTGGCGTAGGTGAAGTCGGCGTGGATCGCCTGGGTCATCTCGCTCAGCAGGTTGGCCAGCCGCGTCCGGCCCACCGTGCGCAGGAACCGCCGCGCCCAGGCCTCCACCTCGCCGCTCGGGTGGCGGCGCGCCAGCGAGCGGGCCAGCTCCTGGGCGTCCTGCGGCCCGTAGCGGAACGGCTCATGGCCGAGCGCGCTGTCCTCGCCCTCCAGGTCGAAGCCGGTCTCCGGCCGGTGGTCGACGCGGACCCGGCTTTCGAAGGCCAGCCGGTCCGAGCGCCCGGCGAACCTGGCGACGCCCACGCTGCTGCCGCTGACGTCGCAGATCTCGCGATGCAGCGACGGCTCCGGGGTGATCTCCATCTCCGCCGACAGCAGCCGCTGGTCGTGCGCCTCCAGGGGCCGGAGCATCATGCGGTGCTCGCCGAACCCGACCGGGTTGCGGTATCGGTAGGTGGTCAGGTGGCGGATGGAGACGACCGGCATTGTCCAAATCAGCGGTCGATTCCGTTAACAGGTCTATGACATCGGACAGGCCGCCGGGCCGCCGGCGATGATTGTCCACAATCCGGGCGCCGCCTCGCCTTTGCTGCTCCTGGGCGATCATGCGGGGCGCGATATCCCGCCGGCCCTGGCCGACCTGGGCCTGCCCGCCGCCGACCTCGACCGGCACATCGCCTGGGACATCGGCGTCGGCGAACTGGGGCGTCGATTGGCCGCGACGCTGGGCGCCACCTTCATCGCCCAGACGGTGTCGCGCCTGGTCATCGACTGCAATCGCGCGCCCGAGCGTCCCGACGCCATCTGCGAGGTCAGCGACGGGACCTTCATCCCCGGCAACGCCGGCCTGTCGGGCGCGGCCCGGGCCGCGCGGATCGCCGAGGTCTTCGCGCCCTACCACGCCGCCATCGCCGCCGAGCTGGACGCCCGCGCGGCCCGTGGCCAGCCCACCGTGGTCGTCGCCCTGCACTCCTTCACGCCGGCGATGGGCGGGATCGCGCGGCCCTGGCGGTTCGGCGTCCTGCACCTCGGCGGCTCGCCGTTCTCCGACGCCGTCCTCAAGCGCCTGCAGGCCGAGCCGGACCAGCCCTGCGTGGGCGACAACCAGCCCTACGAGATGGACGGGACCGACTACACCATCCCCCACCACGCCATCGGCCGGGGGCTCGACTACCTGGAGCTGGAGGTCCGCCAGGACCTCATCGCCGACGCCGAGGGACAGGCCGCCGTCGCCGCCCGCCTCGCCCGCCTGTTGCCGCTCGCCCTGGCCGACGCGCTGCAGGATCCCGAAAGCGAGGCCGCCGAGGTCCGATAGGTCACGCCGTCTCCCCTGCGTGAGAAGGCGCCAGCCGCAACAGGCCTCCGCCGAGCCTTCCCCGGCCTCAGAGGCGACGTGACTGGCCTCGCTCCCCGCGCAGGAAGCTGTGGATCGAAACGATGATCAGACCGCCGATCACGGTCAGATGCTCTTCGGACTCCAGCCTGGCCTGCGTCGCCGCGAGCCCGGTCATGTTCCAGAAATCGTGGTCCAGCGGGATGGTCAGCAAGGTGAACGTGGCCAGCATGCCCGCCCCCAGCCAGACGGCCCGATCGAAAATGATCAGCGCCGAGCCGGTCAGCTGCACGGCGATGGTGAGTCCGGCGATCAGCCAACGCGGCCGAAGGCCGGTCAGCGACATGGCGGCTTCGGCGCTGCTGAAATTCAGCACGAAGCCGAGCGCCGCATACCAGTACATGAAGGTGATCAGCACGCGCGAAAGCGCCCAGAGCCACGTCGAGCGGAGCATGGCCGCGACAAATCGCGGGGTCATTGGTTCACTCCAATGCCTGCCGTCCGCGCGCCGCCATACGCCTTGGCCGGGCGCGTCGGGAAGATGCCGGCGACCATCAAGACCCCATGGCGCCGTCCTAGCAAGCGCCGGCCCAAGTCCTTCCTTCTCGATGGCTGCGGGAAAAGGTGTCAGCCGCAGGTCAGGGTCGGGACTCGCCGCGACGGGCGGCGAAGGCTGCCTCGACGCAGGGCATGACCAACCAGCCAATCCCTTCACCCATGACATCGAGCTCCTTAGCTGTGCTCGACGAGACGTGGAGAAACGGGGCCTCGCATATGAAGTGGACCATCAGGATCGACGGGTCGATACGCCCGGCGACGCCATGCAGGTTGAATTCTTCATTGAAATCGCTCGCCTCACGGAGGCCTCGCACGATGTGCGTCGCCCCGATCTTGTGGGCATAGGCGACGAGGCTCTGGTTCGTGAATTCGCCCACCTCCAACGCGCCTTCAAACAGCGTGTCCGTGGAAGTGGTCGCCGCCTCCGGCCAGCGCTCCGTGATGGATCGAACAATGAGCTGCTGGCTTTCCTGCACCCCGAACATGCGCACCTTCCTGACGTTGGTGCCGACGGCGACATGCACGGTGTCAAAGGTCAGTAGAGCCTTGCCGATAATGTCCAAGTGTCCGCGGGTGACCGGGTCGAACGATCCAGCGTACAGGGCCTTGGTCGTGCCGGACTTGCGCATGTGAAACCTTCACTCGCGTCTTGCTCGAGACGCCGAGAATTCCGGGAGGTCGGCGCAAAACGCAAGCTCAGGCTTCGCGCCAACCGCACCACGATCCGCGCAACGTCCCCTACCGCGGCCCCGACCGATACCGCTCGAACCAGCCGAGGATCGCGGCCGCCTTGGCCGCCGACTGCGAGGGCCGCGCGGCCAGTCCGCCGTGCGAGGCGCCGGGCACCCGGACCAGGGCGGTCGGCACGCCGCGCAGCTGCAGCGCCTGGTAGAACTGCTCGGATTCCTCCGGCGGGGTGCGGAAGTCCTGCTCGCCAACCACCACCAGGGTCGGCGTCGTCACATTGCCCACCAGCGACAGCGGCGAGCGCGCCCAGTAGCCCTGCGGGTCCTCCCACGGCATCTTGCCGAACCAGTACCGGGCCATGAAGTTGTAGCCGTCGACGGTCAGCACCTCGCTGGTCCAGTCGATCACCGGCTTCTGGGCGGCGGCCGCGGCGAAGCGGTGGGTCTTGCCGACGATCCAGGCGGTCAGCGCCCCGCCGCCGGACCCGCCGGTGACGTAGAGCCGGGTCGGATCGACGAAGCCCTTGGCGACGGCGGCGTCCACCACGCTCATCAGGTCGTCGTAGTCGTGGCTCGGATAGTTGCGGTCGATCTCGTTGGCGAAGGCCTCGCCGTAGGACGTGGAGCCCCGCGGGTTGGCGTAGACCACCACATAGCCCGCCGCCGCATAGAGCTGGTCGTCGCTGGCGAACAGCGCCCCATAGGCGTCGAACGGCCCGCCGTGGATCTCCAGGATCAGCGGGTAGCGCCGGGCGGGATCGAAGTTCGGCGGCGTGACCATCCAGGCGTCGACCGGCTTCTTGTCGTAGGACGAGGTGACCGGCATGGCCTCCACGCGGGCCAGGGCCTTGCCGGCGAACAGGTCCTCGTTCAGCCGCGTCAGCCGCGCGACCTTGCCGCCGCGCGCCACCGCCAGGTCACCCGGCTCGTCCGGCGCGCCTTGGGTGAAGGCCACCAGCCCCTTGCCCACCGCGAACTGGCCGCCGGTGTAGGGCCGGTCGAGCTCGGCGCCGGAGAGCCCTTGCGCCACGGTCTCCATCCGCCCGTCCAGCCCGACGCGGGCCACCTTGCCCACCCCGTGGTCGTCGTACTTCACATAGACGCTGCCGCCGTCCGGCGCCCACTGCGGGCCGGCCACCGAACGGTCGAGGGCCCCGGTCAGCACCCGGCGGTTTCCGCCGTCGCGGTCCATGACGTAGAGCCGCTCGTTCTCGTAGCCGCGATGACGCTCGTCGTCGAAGCCGGTGTAGGCGATCTTCGTCCCGTCGGGAGACACCGCCGGCGACTCGTCGGGGCCGACGCGGTTGGTCAGCCGGGTCATGGTCCCGCCTTCGACGGAGATGCGGTAGATCTCGCTCTCCTGCGGATCGCGCTCCCAGTTCTCGGCGCGGTTGGTGGCGAACACCACCGAGCGGCCGTCCTTGTCGAAGCTGATCGGCCCGCCGTCGTCGAACCTGCCGAAGGTGATCTGCCGCGGCTGGCCGCCGTCGGCCGAGACCACGAACAGGTGCCGGTAGCCGGGCTTCAGATAGCCCTCGCCGTCGGCGCGGTAGGTGACCCGGTCGATGACCTTCAGCGGCTCGGCCCACTTGGCGCCTTCCGGGGGGCTCAGGGGCGCACCCAGCGGCTTGCCCTCGTCCAGCACCAGCATGGTGAAGGCGATCGTCCGGCCGTCCGGCGACCAGGCGATGTCGTTGGGCGCCTGCTCCAGCGTCGCCACCCGCGCCGAGCGGCCCGCCGCCATCCAGCGCACATAGAGCTGCGGCTCGCCGCCGGCCCCTGCGACCACATAGGCCAGCCGCTGGCCGTCCGGCGACCAGCGCGGGCGCATATTGGCGTTGTCGTCGGCCACCACCGGCGACTGGGCGCCGGTTTGCGGGTCCGCCAGCCAGATCGAGGGCCGGGCCCGGTCGGTCATGATGTCGTTGGTCATCCGCACATAGGCGATCGCCCCGCCGTCGGGCCGCACCTGCGGATCGGTGGCCTCGCGCAGGCCGAACAGGTCCCGCGCCGTGATCGTGCGGGAGGGGCCCTCGGGCGCCTGCGCCGCAGCGGGCGCCGCGGCCGCCACACAGGCGGCGGTGAACAGGATGGCAAGACGCATGGAACCCCCAACGACCGAACGGAATCGCGGCCGGCATAAACCCCTGTTCAATCGCCCCCCGTCAAGGGTGGCCCGCTTCCTGCACGCCTGCGCCTGCGATGACCCAGAACCGCACGCTTCCCGCCGCCAATCTCCGTCCCGGCGACCTCTCCGGGCTGAAGGTGCTGGTGGCCGACGACCATGCGGTCACCGCGCGGCTGATCTGCGACGTGCTGCGCGCCGCCGGCGTCGGCCAGGTGGAGACCGCCGGCGAGGGCCTGAAGGCCCGCGAGATGCTCAAGACCTGGGACCCGCACATCCTGTTCACCGACTGGAACATGCCGCTGATGGACGGCCTCGAGCTCACCCGCTCCATCCGCCGCGCGGCGGTGGTCAAGGACCGCATGATCCCCAATCCCAAGCTGCCGATCATCATGCTGACCGCCACCCGCAGCGCCCGCGACGTGGAGATCGCCCGCCGCGCCGGGGTCAATGAGTTCGTGATCAAGCCCTTCACCCCGGCCTCGGTGATCTCGCGCATCCAGCTGGTGCTGACCCGGCCGCGCGAATTCATCGTCTCGGAA
The DNA here is from genome assembly GCA_028290925.1 of Phenylobacterium sp. Taxonomy (GTDB): domain Bacteria; phylum Pseudomonadota; class Alphaproteobacteria; order Caulobacterales; family Caulobacteraceae; genus Phenylobacterium. The sequence goes on from JAQGIX010000234.1 coordinate 7,294, forward strand.
AAATACATCGGCCCCGACCGTCGGCGCCGCCTGGAGATCAGCTACTCCGGCCCCATGCGCCGCGCCGTCGACCCGGCCGAGGTCATCGACGAGCTCGACCGCCGGGCCACCCGCGAAACCATCGGCGTCGAGCTGGAGGCCCTGCAGCGGCTGATCGCGGTGCGCGGCGGCATGGACCGCGGGACGCTGCAGATGACCTACCGGGTCATGCAGCACACCCGCCACCGCGCCCGCCAGGTGCGCGACGACATGGTCGAGCAGGTCTCCCAGCTGATGATCGACTACGCCGACGCCATGGGCGGCGCCGAGGCCTGCGACCCGGCCGTGCTGGCCATCCACTTCGACGCCATCCGCACCCTGCTGGCCGTCCCCGAGACCGACGTGGCCCTGGCCCGCAAGGTCATGGCCGACCTGAACCTCGCCGTGCAGAAGAAGATCGCCCAGGGCAAGGCCCGGAGCGCCAAGGCGGCTTAGGCCGGGCGGGTCGAACTGGAAAATGTTTGACATCCGTCGGCTTCTGTGTTCTTCTTTTGTTCTATGGACAGCGACGCCGAGATGA
>JAQGIX010000263.1 GCA_028290925.1 Phenylobacterium sp.
GGTGACCGCCAGCGAGGACGAAGCGCCGCCGGCCTGGGCCTGCATCTGGGCCTGGAAGCTGAACGCCTTCAGGTCGTGCGGCGCGTAGCCGGGGGTGCTGGCGTTGGCGACGTTCTCGGCGATGACCCGCTGGCGCTCGGCCAGATAGCCCAGCCGGCCGCGCAGCATGGCAAACAGCGGGATGTTGGCGAGGTCCATGCGGCCAAACATGAATAAACAGGGTTAATCGGTGCTTAAGAGACTCGGCCCGACATGGCCCCCAAGTCGGTCTTTTCACGCAGACATCATGGATATCGCCGAGTTCCTGAGAGCCATTTTCGCGCTCGCGCTGACCCTGGGCCTGGTCGGCCTGGGCGCCGTCGTGCTGCGCCGCTACGGGCCCGAGGCGCTCGCCCGGTTCGGCCGGCCTGCCAAGGCCGATCGGCGGCTGGCGGTGGTCGAGACCCTGGTGCTCGACCCCTCGCGCCGGCTGGTGCTGGTGGCCTGCGACGGCGAGGAGAAGCTCATCCTGCTCGGCGAAGGCCAGGTCGTCGCCGAACTGGCCAAGCCGAAGGGCCGCGGCTGATGGGCGGGGTCTGGAAGGCCATCCGCCAGCTGCCGGCCGCCGAATGGCGCCGCGCCGCGGGCCTCGCCGCGCTCACCACCTTCGCGACACTGATCTTCCCGGCCATGGCCGCGGCCCAGGCGGTGAACATCAACCTGGGTTCCGGCGCAGGCCTGACCGACCGGGTGGTCCAGCTGGTGGGCCTGCTGACCGTGCTGTCACTGGCGCCGTCGATCGTGATCATGACCACCTCCTTCGTGCGGATCGTGGTGGTGCTGAGCCTGCTGCGCACCGCGCTGGGCCTTCAGCAGAGCCCACCCAACGCGGTGATCATCTCGCTGTCGCTGTTCCTGACCGCCATCGTCATGGGCCCGACCTTCGACGCCTCCTACCAGCAGGGCATCAAGCCGCTGCTGGATCACAAGATGGAGCTGCCGCAGGCCTTCGACGCCTCCGCCGGGCCGGTGAAGACCTTCATGCTCAGCCAGGTGGACCGCGGCGACCTCGAGCTCTTCGTGCGGTTGTCGAAGATCCCCCGGCCGGCGAAGATCTCCGACACGCCGATCCGGGTGGTGACGCCGGCCTTCATGATCTCGGAGCTGAAGCGGGCCTTCGAGATCGGCTTCCTGCTGTTCGTGCCCTTCCTGGTGATCGACCTGGTGGTGGCCAGCGTGCTGATGAGCATGGGCATGATGATGCTGCCGCCGGTGGTGGTGTCGTTGCCCTTCAAGCTGATCTTCTTCGTCCTGGTGGACGGCTGGCGGCTGGTGGCGGGAAGCCTGGTGCAGAGCTTCCAGCACGGGCCGGGGGCCGGCTAGGCCACCCAGCCGAGTAATGACACGGAAGGTTACCCCTTCGCCGCCGGAGCCGGCGCCTCGGCGCGTTTGGCCGGCGCTGCAGCGGGCTTAGGCGCACGCGGCTCGCGGAAGCGGGCCTTCATCTTGTCGACCCAGCCGGCGAACACCTCGTTGTCGGCGCTGACGCGGCCGAAGTCGGCGACGTTCAGGTGTCCGGTCGAGACGCCGGCCAGCGCGATCTTCAGGGCGTCGGGATTGTGCGCGCCGTCGATGAAGCCCTGGTACTGGGTGCGCAGCCGGGTGAGCGCCGCGTCGTCGCCGGCCAGGCTGTAGGCGACGCCGGCCCGCAGCAGCCGGCCTTCCTCGTCGGCGGCCAGCGGGGTCGCGGTCTTGTAGCGGTCGCCGAGGGATTTCTCGTAGAGCGGCGCGGCGGCGGCCCAGCTTTTCTGCTTCCAGGTGATCTCTGCGCGCAGTTCCTGGCCGTCCTTGGAGGCGTCCTTGTCGAGGATCTCCAGCGCCGAATCGAAGCGGCCGACGCCGGCCCAGGCCCGCGCCTCGATCAGCCGGCGCTGGGCGTTCAGCCCGGCGGGCAGGATGGTGGTGCGCGAGGAATTGATCGCCTGGATCGCCTGCTCGGGCTTCTTGTCCATGAGGTAGATGAGCGCCAGATCGGTGGCGACCTGGGCCTTGGGCACCCCGTCGAGGCGGTTGTCGGCCTGGTACTTCAGGAGATCGGCGGCCTGGTCCAGCAGGTCCACGTCCACCAGCCGGCGGACCAGCTTGCGCACCATGGCGTCGCCGTCCCCGCCGATCGGGGTCAGCTCCTTGAAGTCGTAGAACAGGGCCAGCGCCTGGATCGGCTCCAGCCCGTCGGCGAAGCCGTCGAGGAACAGACCGCGGAAGGCGGCGGTGAGGTCGGCCTGCAGTTGCAGCGCCTCCGGCAGGTCCGGCAGCCGTTTGCCGGCCCCGCGCAGGGCTTCCAGCGCCTCGCGGTAGCGGCCCTGGCCGAGGTAGAGTTGGCCGAGCGCGCGGATGGTCTCCAGCTCCGTGGCGTCGCCGCGCCAGCGGTAGCGCAGGCCGTCGAACACCCCGGCCGCCTGGACGGGGGTGATCTTGCCGGTCTCCAGCTGGATCTGGGTGGCGCGCAGTTGGGCGGGCGCGGAGAGGTACTCCGCCGGCGCCCGCGAGATCGCCTGATACATGAGCAGCGCCCGCGCCTTGTGGCCCTGCAGCTCGATGATGCGGGCCTGCAGCAGGCGGGTGGAGAGCTCCTCGTAGGGGTCCGTCTTCTCCATCAGGGCCAGGCGGATGCGGGAATCGGCGCCGTTCAGGTCGCCCTGGGCGAGGGCGGCCTGCGCGTCGGCGCGGGCGAAACGGACCTTCCAGACCGCCGGGAACAGCTCATAGGCCTGGGCGCCCTTGGCGAACTGGGCGCGGGCCTCGGTCCACTGGGCGAGCTGGGAAGCCACATAGGCCCGCCAGAGCGCGCTCGCCGGATCCTCCACCAGGGCAGGCGAGGAGAAGTCGGTGTCCGCTTCCTTGTAACGGCGGGCCATGACGCGGGCGACGCCGCGCAGGCCGCGGAACTCCGCGTCGTCCAGCAACCGGGGCTGGTCGTGGGCGGCCTCGTTGAGCACGCCGATGGCCTCGAAGGAAAGCTCCGAGCCCACCAGGAAGCGGGCCAGCGCCATGCGCGCGGCGATCGGCGCCCCCGGGCCGGTCCTGGCCTCCTCGACGGAGGCCACGGCGAGCAGGGCGTTATAGCGGGCCAGGAAACCGCCGGAGCCGGTGCGCGGCCAGGTCTCGTAGTCCACCAGCGAGGGCATGGCCGCCGGCTGCGGGGCCCCGAGCAGCGCCTGCTCCTTGTCCGCCGTGGCCCACTTGGGCGAGAGCGCCAGGCCGGCCGGGCGGCCGATGTGGACGATATCGCCGTCGCGGGCCACCGACAGGTCGTCGATGTAGCTCTCCACGGCGAGCCCCTGGATCGAGGGCAACAGCGCCATCTGCACATATTCGCGCCGCGAGGGCAGGCCCTTGGCGGGCCCGAGCGCGGTGACCACGGAGAGCACGTCGCCCACCGCCGGATCGACCACCTTGACGACGCGGGTGGCGCCGGCCACCGGCGCCTTCAGCACCGCGGGACCCTGGGCGTCGTCGCGGCCGATCCGCACCAGGGCGGGCTGGCCCTGGTCGCCGGGACCGAGCGCGATGGTCCAGACCGGACCTTGCGCCACCGCGAACACCGGGATCGCGTGCGCCGCCTCGATGCGGATCGCGGCGTAGTCCGCGCCGCGGGAGGCCGCCAGGGTCGAGAACTGGTGAAGGCCCCGGGCCTTGGAGACATCCAGGGTCGCCGGCGCGTCGAACACGATCCACACCGCGTCGCCCCGCCGGAAGACCGAGACCCCGGCCGGATTGGCCCAGCCGAAGGTGAGCAGCACCTGCTGGTTGACGACCTTGGCGTCCATGTGAACGACGCCGCCGGCCGGGATCGGATTGGGCCGCGGCGGC
>JAQGIX010000267.1 GCA_028290925.1 Phenylobacterium sp.
CCTGCGCGCTGCCATGAGCCGCGACGCCGGCGTGGTGCGCGATGCCGCGGGCCTCAACCGCCTGCTGACCGAGATCGACGCCCTGGAGGCGGCCTGCGGGGCCGCGCCGGCGCTGATCGCCGCGCGGCTGGTGGCGACCTGCGCGCTCGCCCGCACGGAGAGCCGGGGCGGCCACTTCCGCACCGACGCGCCGGAGCTGAAGGGCCCGCAACGCACCTTCGTGCGCCTGTCGGACCTGCCCGCCACCTCGCCGTTCCGGTTCGCGGCGGAATGATCGAACCGCTGCCGGACCTGCTGATCGCGCCCACCGTCAAGGCGGCGCTGGCCGAGGACCTGGGCCGGGCCGGCGACGTGACCAGCCAGGCCTGCATCCCGGCCGAGGCGCGGCTGTCGGCGGTGTTCGCGGCGCGCAAGCCGGGCGTGGTCGCGGGGCTGGCCTGCATCCGCCTGGCGATCGCCGAGCTCGATCCCTGCGCCGAGGTGCGCCTGCTGGCGGCCGACGGCGAGGCGGTGTCAGCCGGCGGCCAACTGGCCTGGGTGGAAGGCAACGCGCGCGCCCTGCTCTCGGCCGAGCGGACGGCGCTGAACCTGGCGGGCCGGCTGTCCGGGATCGCCACCCTGACGCGGGCCTATGTGCAGGCGGTGGCCGGCACGGGCGCGCGGATCGTGGACACGCGCAAGACCACGCCCGGCCTGCGGGCCCTGGAGAAGTACGCGGTGCGCTGCGGCGGCGGGGTGAACCACCGCTTCGGCCTGGATGACGCCATCCTGATCAAGGACAACCACGTGGCGGCCTGCGGCTCGGTGGGCGAGGCGCTACGGCGGGCCACCGCGGCGGCCGGGCACCTGATGAAGATCGAGGTCGAGGTGGACAGCCTGGAGCAGCTCGACGAGGCGCTGGCCGGGGCGCCGGACGTGATCATGCTGGACAACTTCAGCCTCGCCGACCTCGCCGAGGCGGTGCGGCGCACTGCGGGCCGGGTGACGCTGGAAGCCTCCGGCGGGGTGACGCTGGAGACCGTCCGGGCCATCGCCGAGACCGGCGTCGACGTGATCAGCGTGGGCGCGCTGACCCACTCCGCGAGCGTGCTCGATATCGGCCTGGACGCGGTCTGAGCCCTCCCCTCCCCCGCGAAGCGGCGGGAGGGCGGCGGTCGAGGAACCGCCCGTGGCCCCCCGGGTTGACCCTCCTAACCAGGAGGCGAACCCGATGACTTCGAAAGCTCCCCCGATCCCGCCTGAACAGCGCGCCTATCCCGGCGAGAGGCCGAACGTCAAAGGCGGCCACGCCGACCGCCGCGACATGACCACCGGCCTGCAGTCCGGCCAGCCCGGCGACGACGATGTGAACCTGAAGGAACAGGGCCGCCACGGGAACCGCCGGCAGAACGTCGACGACGTCCAGCACAAGCAGCAGGACCGCTGACATGCCGCAGAAGCACCCCAACACCCACCGCTGGGGCGGCCCGGGCGCGAGCCACGAGGACCGCACCAAGCCGGAGCCGAAGAAGGTCGATCCCCGCGCGCCCGGCGAGCCGACCAACACGCCCTACAGCCATGTCTCGGGCGGCGGCGGCGAACGCGACCGCCATCACGGCCACGACGTGCGGGCCAAGCGGGATACGCAAGAGAACTCGGCGCAGCGGCGAAAGCCCTAGGCAGATTTATTCAACCATCCGGTTGACAGTTTGAGCTGACGGGCCGATATTCAACTCCATGGTTGAATTACAAACGGCCCAGCTGGACACGGTCTTCCACGCCCTCGGCGACGCCACGCGGCGGCGGATGCTGGCGCACCTGGCCGGCGGCGAGCGCAGCGTCGGCGAGCTGGCCGCGCCCTTCGACATCTCGTTGGCGGCGGCCTCCAAGCACATCAAGGCGCTGGAGAAGGCGGGCCTCGTCCGCCGCGAGGTGCGCGGCCGCACCCACCTGTGCCGGCTCGACGCCAAGCCGCTGGAAGACGCCTTCGAATGGCTGGGCTTCTACGAAGGCTTCTGGACCGGCCGCCTCGACATCCTCGAGCGGCTGCTGCGCCAGGACGACGCCCGCAAATCCCCGAAGACCCCAGAAGGAGACGCCCAATGACCGAAACCATGACCCTGGACGCCTATGGCGCGCTCACCGACGAGCCCATGACCCTGCGCATCCAGCGCAGCCTGCCCGGCCCCATCGACCGGGTGTGGGCCTACCTCACCGAGAACAACCTGCGCCGCCAGTGGCTGGCCTCGGGCGAGATGGAGCTGAAGGCCGGCGCACCGTTCGAGCTGGTCTGGCGCAATGACGAACTGACGACCCCGCCCGGCGAGCGGCCCGAAGGCATGCCGGTGGAGAACCGCATGCAGACGCAGATCACCCAGATCGATCCGCCGCGGCTGCTCGCCTTCACCTGGCGGGGCAGCAGCGACGTGACCTTCGAACTGGAGCCGCGCGGGGACGAGGTGCTGCTGACCGTGACGCACCGTCGCCTGCCGGATCGCTCGACCCTGCTCAAGGTGGCTGCCGGCTGGCACACCCACCTGGACATCCTGGTCGCCCGTGCCCGCGGCCGCGAACCGGCGCCGCTCTGGACCACCTGGTCCCGGCTGCACGCCGAGTACGACGCCCGGCTCCCGGCCTAGGCCGGCTGCAGGCGGCGCGCGGCTTCGGTCGCCGCCGCCCTCCGGCTCCCGACGAGCGGCGCCAGCCGGGCCTGGACCTTGGCCAGGATCTCGGGCGGGGCGGTTTCCGGCCGCCCCGCCTGGAACGGCGGATCGGGGGCGTATTCCAGGGTGAGCTGCACCTGCTGGGCGTAGGATGCGCCGGCCAGCTCGGCCAGGACCACGAAGCCGAAGTCGATGCCCGCGGTGACCCCGCCGCCAGTGATGATGTTCCCATCCCGCTCGACGCGCGCCTCACTGACGATGGCGCCGAACGGCTCGAGCAGGTCGCGCCAGGCCCAGTGGCAGGCGGCGCGCTTGCCGGCCAGGAAGCCGGCGGCCGCCAGGATCAGAGATCCGGTGCAGACCGAGGTGATGTAGCGGGCCGAGCCGCCCAGCCGGCGGATCTCGGCCATGAAGGCCTCGTCCAGCATGGCCTCGGCGCAGCCGTAGCCGCCGGGGACGCAGAGCACATCGCAGCGCGCGATCTTCGCAAGGTCGGCGAGCCTGGCGAACACCAGCCCCTCGGCTTCGATGTCCTGGGCCCCCAGCGAGGCGGTGAGCACCTCGGCGCCGCGCGCGCGGCTCAGCACCTGGTGCGGGCCGGTGAAGTCCAGGTGGGTCACGCCCGGATAGAGGGCGAAGACGATGATGAGCTTGGGAGCGGGCGTCGGCATGGCGGCCTCCGGCGGATCTGGCGAGGCCTATCCTCGCAAGCCCGGCCGGCCGCCGAAATGACAATCTCGCGCCGAATCCGGCCACCGCGGCGCCAGGGCCGCGAAGCCTCAGGAGGCGGTCTGCTCGGAGGTCTTCTGGCCGGGGAGATCCGGCTCGGAGGCCTTGCTGACACCCTGCGGCGGCGCGGCCGGCAGCTTCACCGCCGGCTTGGCGTCCCTGGCCGGGGCGGCTTGCGGCGCCTGGGCGTCGGGCTTCTGGACGATGGCGGCGGCCAGCCGCAGCTGCGGCTGGTCCTTGCCGTCGGGCGCCGGCAGGGCGGTGAACACCGCATGCTGGGGCTCCGGCGCGGCCTGGATGTCGTGGGCGTGCGGATTGAAGCGGTAGAATACGTGCAGGCCCACCTGGGCGACGCGCAGCATCTTGGGGCCCCAGCCGGGGGCGACATCGATGGTGTGGAAGTGGGTCGCCGAGCCGACGTCGCGCAGGACGTAGCCGGAGAGCGCGCGGGCGGCGATGTGGCGGGCGTCCACCCAGGCGTCGGCCTCCCGGCCGTGGCGCATGGAGCCGTCGCAGGCGAAGGAGAACTGGCAGCCGCTGTTGGCGCGCTGGAAGACCACGCCGCAGACGGTCTTGGGGAAGCTCGGGCTCTTGACGCGGTTCAGCACCACGGTGGCCACCGCCTGCTGGCCGCGCTGGGTCTCGCCGCGGGCCTCGTAATAGACGGCGTCGGTCAGGCAATCGAGGTCGCGCGCCTGGCGCATGGCCTCGGGGTGGGCCTCCCTGGCCTTCAGCCGATCGGTGAGCGCCTGCAGCTGGCGGTCGGCGGTGTCGTCGCTGACCTGCTGCGGGTCGTGCGCCTGGGCCAGGCGCAGCACGACGGGATCGCCCGCTTCGCGCTGCAGCACGGATTCGGAGAAATTGCCGGCGGCGACCTGCGCCACGCGCTCGGCGCGGGCATGGTCGGTGGCGGCGCGCGCCATGCCGCCCGCCATATAGACGGCACCCAGGGCCAGGCCGACGCCTGCACCAATCAAAGCGGCGCTGATCAGCACGCGCCGATCGGCGCGGGCTTGCGTTCCAAAAGTCAAAGCGATCGCGTCCTACAGGACGAGGGCGACATGCCCCCCGACAGATGTCGCCGCGGTCGCCCCTGCACATGCTGGCAGCGCCCGCCGGCAGGCCTGCCCGGGACTCGAGGGGGGCAGGCGACGGCAAATGATGAACGACTTATGAAGGAGTCGCGCGGTGAAGGCAAGCTCATTGTGCAATGCAGCATAAGAGTCGCGGCGCGATACTTGGCTGTCCCTGTTCGATCCACTTGGGATTGTGCTCGGCAAGACCCGCGCCAGCGGCGCCGTTGCCGGAACCTGGGTCGCGCACCCTTCGTTTGATCAACCGTCATCTGCCGAATGGAGATCAACGCTATGCGAACGACGCTCAGCCTGCTTGCCGCCGCCGGGGCCGCCCTGGCGCTGGCGGCCTGCGGGCACAACATGGAACAGCGCGCCGCCACCGGGGCCGCGGCTGGCGCGGTGGTGGCCGGGCCGGTGGGCGCGG
>JAQGIX010000268.1 GCA_028290925.1 Phenylobacterium sp.
GTCCGGCTCGCCCTGCGCCGGCGGCTCCCGCGCCGGCTGGCCTTGCGCGGCGGCGGCCCAGGCCAGGATCACTACCGACAGCAAGGCGAGCGCGCGCATCGCTCAGGCCTCCCGCGCCGCGATCGCCGCGGCCACGGCGATCAGCCGCTCGGCCTCGGCCAGGTGCAGCCGCTCGACCATGCGGCCTTCGACCTTGATCACCCCGGCCCCGGCGTTCTCGGGCGCCGCGTAGGCCGCCACGACCGTGTGCGCCCAGGCGACCTCGTCCGGCGGCGGCGAGAAGGCGCGGTTGGCGATCTCCAGGTGGCTCGGATGGATCAGGCTCTTGCCGTCGAAGCCGAAGGCGCGGCCCTGCGCGCACTCCCGCTCCAGCCCGGCGAGGTTCGGAATGTCGTTGTAGACGCCGTCGAGGATCACCAGGCCGTGCGCCCGGGCGGCCATCACGCTGAGCGCCAGCGCCGGGGCCAGGGGCGCGCGGTCCTCGCCGGGCACGCAGCGCATCTCCTTGACGAGGTCGTTGCCGCCGATCACCCAGACGTCGACGCCGTGCGCCCGGCCGGCGGCGCCCAGGGCGTCCAGCCGGAAGATCGCCTGGCAGGTCTCGACCATGGCCCACAGCCGCGCCCGGCCCTTCACGGCGCCTGCGCAGGCGAACAGGTCCTCGGGCGCGGAGATCTTCGGCAGCAGGATCGCGTCCGGACCGGCCGCCCCCGCGGCCTCCAGGTCCTCGGCGCCCCACGGCGTGTCGAGGCCGTTCACCCGGATGACCACCTCGCGCGGTCCGAAGCCGCCGGCCTTCACCGCCTCTACCGCCAGCACCCGCGCCGCCGTCTTGGCGTCCGGCGCGACCGAGTCCTCGAGATCCAGGATCACCACGTCGGCCGGCAGCGTCCGCGCCTTCTCGATGGCCCGAGCATTGCCGCCCGGCATGTAGAGGGCGCTGCGGCGGGGACGGCGGGCGGTCATCGATTGCTACCGTGGCGCATGGAGAGCGGTGAGGTTAGCCGCTAGGATGGCCCCATGACCACTCGCTACGATCCGTTGGCCCGCAATGTGCTCGGCGGCGAGCTCGAACCCTGCTCGCTCGATCCGGTCACCGGCTTCTTCCGCAACGGCTGCTGCGAGACCAGCCACGAAGACGTCGGCATGCACACGGTCTGCGCCGTCATGACCGCGGAGTTCCTGGCCTTCTCGAAATCCATGGGCAACGACCTCTCCACGCCGCGCCTCGACCTCGGCTTCGAGGGCCTCGAGCCCGGCGACCGCTGGTGCCTCTGCGCGCCGCGCTGGAAGGAGGCGCTGGACGCCAACGCCGCGCCCAGGGTGGTGCTGGAATGCACCCACGAGGAGACGCTGGCCATCGTGCCGCTCGGCATCCTCAAGGACCACGCGGAGGCCTAGAAGATCCGGCCCTGCGGGCCACCTCCTCCTGGGGGAGGCTATGACAGCGGATATTCCGCCTCCAGCCGATAGATCGAGCCCTCCTTCGACGGGTGGCTCGAATAGAGGCCGAAGCGGTCGATGGCGACGGGGGGCGACTTCAGCAGGTTGTTGGCCTGGATCCAGGCGGCGACCTCGGCCGGGTCGGCGTGGCGCAGGTAGGCCAGCGTCACGTGCGGCCGGTAGCGGCGAGTCTCTGGCTTGAGGCCGGCGCGCCGGGCCGCCATTTCGCAGGCCCTGGCCAGGCGATTGAGGGCGTGGCTCTGCGTCACGCCCGCCCAGATGGCGTGGATGTCGCGGCCCTCGCCGAACGCGCCGACCCCTTCCAGGGCGATCTCGAAGCCGGCGCCGGCGACCGTCGACAGCTCATCGTCCAGGTCGCGGGCCACGTCCTCGCGGATGTCGCCGAAGAATCGAAGCGTCACGTGCAGGGTCTCCGGCGGCCGCCAGCGGGCGGTGTCCACGCCGGCCTGCCGGCGGACCAGGCCGGCCACGATCTCCGGCGGGAGCGCCAGGGCGGCGAACAGGCGGATCATGGTCCCGGTGTAGCCTCCTCCGCCTCGGCCCGGAAGGTTAACAACCCTTTAGTTTCTAGGGCCTTGCTTCCGACGCAACGCGAACCGATATTTCGCCTGCGTCCGACTTGGACGTTCGAATCAAGGGCTATGCCTCAAATGAGCGACTTCAACCGCGGCTACGCGCGCACGATCCCCGCGGATCGCGCCGACATGTCGGTTGACGCGGGCCTCCGTAGCTTCATGCTCGGCGTCTACAACAAGCTGGCGCTGGGCCTGCTGCTTTCCGCAGGTCTGGCCTGGCTGACCGCCGACTTCGCGCCCGTCCAGCAACTGCTCTACGTCGTGAACCCCGCCGGCCGCCTGGTCGGCTTCACGGGCCTGGGCACCATCGTCCGCTTCGCCCCGCTGGCGGTGATCCTGGGCGCCATGTTCATCCGCAACCCCAGCCCCCGCGCGGCGGGCGCCCTCTATTGGTCGGTGGTCGCGGCCATCGGCGCCGGTCTCGGCGTCTGGCTGCTGGCCTTCACCGGGTCTTCGGTGGCGCTCACCTTCCTGATCACCGCGAGCGCCTTCGGGATGCTGTCGCTGATCGGCTACACCACCAAGAAGGACCTGACCGCCCTCGGCACCTTCCTGATCATGGGCCTGTTCGGCCTGGTGATCGCTTCGCTGGTCGGCATGTTCTGGCATCCGGCGGGCTTCAGCTTCATCATCAGCGTGCTGGGCGTGCTGATCTTCTCGGGCCTGATCGCCTACGACACCCCGCGCCTGAAGATGACCTACTACCAGCTGGGCGGCGACGCCTCCTCGATGGCGGTGGCCACCAACAACGGGGCGCTCAACCTCTACCTGAACTTCATCAACCTCTTCCAATTCCTGCTGCAGCTGACCGGCAGCCGTCGCTAGGCGCGCAGAGAATTTCGAGAGACCGAGCCCCGGCGGGAAACCGCCGGGGTTTTTCTTTGGGCTAGTCCACCACCTTGAAGCGGCCGCCGTCGAAAAAGCGGAGCACCTGCTCCAGCTCGTGGCCGCGGCGCAGGACCAGGCCGCCGTGGCCGATCACCGCCCAGGCGCCCTGCCGGCGGGCCAGCGCCGGGCGCTTCTCGATGCGGTAGACCGGAGCCTCGGAATGGCGCTTGAACACCGAGAACACCGCCACCTCGGAGAGCCCGTCGATGCCGTAGTCGCGCCATTCGCCGGCGGCGACCATGCGGCCGTAGAGGTTCAGGAGCCGGTCGAGTTCGCGCCGCTCGAAGAATACCCGCGCCAGGTTTGGCGAACCTGGGCGCGGGGCTGACTGGTGAGGCGGATCAAAAGCCATCTGGCGTGAAGCCTAAACCGGAATCCGCGATCGAAGAAAGAGGTCGCGCGCCGTAGGGCGAAGCGGTTCCCAGGTTTGCTGACCGCGCTTCGGCGCCGCGGACACAGGCTTGCGGATTTGACACCGACGGTGTCGCGGCGCCGCGAAATGACCTTATTTCGGTCCAGCGCGCGCCTGATGCAGCCACCAGATTGTGAGGGTCGGTTGGTCGGAACTGTTCGGTCCTGGATCCTGAACAGCCCCCCCAGCCCCCCCGGATCGACAGCCCGGCTGACCGACGCAATATCTCCTCCCCCAAGCGCGAGCCCGCGCGGTCCCCTCTCCAGGCCGCGCGGGCTTGTTGCGTTTTCCGCACACGATCTTGGTGTCATCCCGGTTTCGCGGAACGCGAAGACCGGGACCCATACGCGCCGATCGTGGCCGACGCTCCACGGCGTCGCGGCCGCGCCCTATCTTGAATCTGCGACGATCACGGGTCCCGGACAAGCGCTGCGCGCTTTCCGGGATGACAGCCTATTTGGACTTCGGCTGCGCCACGCCGAGGATCCGGCCGCCGTGGGCGGCCTGCACCAGCACCACGGTCTTCAGGCCCTCTTCGGTCGCGGCCGGGAGCTTGAAGCTGGCGGCCTTGCCCTTCCAGGCGCCCAGGCGCTTGACCTCGCGCACCACGTTCTTCTGGACGATGGTCTGGCCCTTGTTGTCGCCGCTCTTCACGGCCACGTCCTGCTCGCGCGGGTCGTACCGAATAAGCCAGATTTCGGCCCCGCCCTTGGGGACCTTGCCGGAGCCCACGTCCACCCGCTTGCCGGCGGCGACGAAGCGGAGGTCCGGCGGGTCGTGGGCCGCCTTGGCCGCGTCCTTGACCAGCTTGTCCACGCGGTCGGTCTTGATGCCGGTCGCCTGGGCGCGGCCGTCGACCACCACCTGCGGCGTATAGGGCTCGCGCAGCGCGAGCTTCGCCACATAGGCCTTCTGGCGGTCGGTGAACTCGGGCTTGGCGAAGGTGTCGGGCCAGCCGAGGTAATCCCAGTAGTCCACCGGGAAGGTGAGCACGAGCACGCCCGGCTGCTCGGCGAGCTTGGCCACATGGGCGTTGGCCTCGCCGCAGGCGCCGCACCCCTGCGCCGTATAGAGCTCGACCACCACCGGAGTCTTGGCGGCGGCGGCCGCCGCGGGCAGCACGGCGAGGATCAGACTGAGCAGCGCGGCTTTCCGCATTGCGGCGCACTTAACCGGAGTTGCGCGCGGGAGCACTTTCAACAAGGCGTGAGGAGGGACGGGCGGCCCGATCATGCGCAAGCCGCCCGCCCCCTCAATCCTTAGGCCACCGGCCGCGCGAGGTTGCGCAGCACGTAGTTCAGCACGCCGCCGTTCCGGAAGTACTCCAGCTCGGTGGGCGTATCGATCCGGCAGCGCACCGGGAAGCGCGCGATCCGGCCGTCCGACGGACGGTAGAGCTCGACGATCAGCTGCTTGCGCGGGCTGAGGTCCGACAGGCCGCGGATCGAGACGATCTCCTCGCCGGTCAGGCCGAGCTTGTGCCAGCCGTCCTGGGTGAACTGCAGGGGCAGCACGCCCATGCCCACCAGGTTGGAGCGGTGGACGCGCTCGAAGCTCTCGGCGACCACGGCGCGAACGCCCAGCAGCTTGGTGCCCTTGGCCGCCCAGTCGCGCGACGAGCCGGTGCCGTATTCCTTGCCG
>JAQGIX010000421.1 GCA_028290925.1 Phenylobacterium sp.
GGCGCCGCGCATTTTTATTTCTGACGATGCGGTTCGGCGTCCATCGTCTGAGCCTGACAGCGGACTCTCCGAAGGTCAGCCCTGGGTCACGATCGGTCTCAAGATGGCTCGCGATCTCAATGTCCGCTTCCACGCCAGAGCGCACGTTCCAAGGTCTGCTTGGTGGCCGTCACGATAAAGGTCCGCTCGTCGGATCGGAGCTAGCGCGTGCTTTCGACCCACGGCGGAAGTTGGCCGGAGCGTTAGAGGCCGGGCGAAGCGGCGGTTGAGCCCGGACGACGGTCATCAAGACGGCACTGCCCAATTCGCATAATCGGTCCTGCCAAACGCGGCTTGCGAGGCGCGCGGGGAAGCTGACGCCGGCATCGGCGCTTGCGGGCGCCAGCTCCATGGAACTAAATTGAATTCAATTCAGATCCAGGATCGACCATGATGGCGACGAGGCCCGGCACGCCCGACCGATTGGTCCGCGCCGCTCAGGAGGAGCTGATCCAGAGTCATGGCCTATTGGAGATGCAGGCCGTCGCGAAGCGGGCCAAGGTTTCGGTCGGGCTGGCCTACCACCACTTCGGATCAAAGGCGGGCTTGATCGCCGCTGTGGTCGAAGGGTTCTACAACCGTCTGGAGGACGCCGCCTTCAGCCCCTCGAAGCTGATTGCGTCGGATTGGGCGGGCCGCGAGAAAGAACGGATCGCCGCCTACATCTCATTCCACTACGACCATCCGTTCGCGCCGCTGGTCGTCGGCGCGTTAAGCCGCGCGGCCGAAGTCCTCGACGTTGAGCAGGCCTTCACCAAACGGCAGCTGACTGCGGGCGCCCATAATTTGCGAGCGGGCCAGCGTGACGGCGTCATTCCAGCCGATCTCGATCCGCGCCTCACGATCGCCCTGATGATCGGCGGCATCCGCCAGGCGCTGATCGGCGCGCTGACGAGCAGCCATCGCCCTGACCGCGCCGAGCTGACCGACAAGATCTGGGTCTTTGTGGCGGGCGCGTTGCGCCTGCCGGCAACCGAGGTCGGGAGCCGAAGCGCAGGCGACCCAGTCGCCTGACCGCAAGCATCCGAGCCTCAATTCAGCGAGGAACTGCAACGCCGTGGCCGATCCACACGAGTTTCACATCCCGAAGTCTCACTACACAAAGGACGATCTGATCCTTTCCAGCCGCGGCGGATATTTTGGTCCCGGCAATGCGCAACTGCCGGCGCCGCCAATGCTGATGATGGACCGGATCACGGAACTCAGCCTCGACGGCGGTGAATTTGGCAAGGGTCACATCGTCGCCGAGCTGGATATCACCCCGGACCTTTGGTTCTTTGATTGTCACTTTCCTGGCGACCCGGTCATGCCCGGCTGCCTGGGGCTGGACGCCATGTGGCAGGTCCTCGGCTATTGGCTGGGCTGGTCGGGTTCAGCGGGCAAGGGACGCGCCCTCGGTGTGGGCGAGGTCAGGTTTCGAGGCGACGTAACGCCTGAGACCCGGATGGTGCGCTATGAGGTGAACGTGCGGCAGGCACGGCGCGGCCAGCTGGCGCTGGGGGTAGCGAATGGTCGGCTGTTTGCGGATGACGTCGGCGTCTATGTCGCTACCGACCTGAGAGTCGGAATGATCAGGCCGCCCACGCCCTGAGATCGGTGGCCGACTTCCAACGTCCGCTTCCCACCCATCTCAGACATTCGGAGCAGTCTGCGGCTGGTCGACCTCGGCGTCCTGGACAAGGCTGAACAACCTGCCGGGAAACGACAGCTAGGCCGCCTGCGCCGCGGGCTGGTCGGCCAGGCAGCCGAGGCCGCGCAGGGTGGCGGCGAGGGCCGTCTCGATCGGGGTGTGGGGCTCGGCGCCCAGGGTGTTCACCAGGCGGGCGTTGTCCATCAGCACCGTCTCGCGCCAGAGGTAGCGCATCTCGGAAAGCTCGCGGAACGTCTCGTTGAAGGGCCCGACGGCGCTCAGCGCGAACCAGGGGAAGGACCGCACGGGCAGCTTGCGGCCGACCACCGCCTCGAAGGCGGCGACCAGCTGGCGCCCGTCCAGGGCGTGGCCCGCGAAGTGGAAGCTGGCGACCGCGGCGAGCTCGGCCTCGATGTCCAGCAGCCGCACGGCGGCCTGGGCGAGGTCGGGCAGATAGGCCCAGGCGTGGGTCACGCCAAGCGGGCCGGGGTAGGTTATCGAGCGCACCGGCTTGCCGGCCTGGAACATCACCCGGCCCATCCAGCCGGTGGCCGTGCGGGTCCCGAAGAAGTCGCCGGCCCGCAGGATCAGCGACTTGGCGCCCTCCTGGCCGGCCTGGCGCAGGCGGCGCTCCATCTCCACCCGGATGCGACCCTTGCGGGTCGCGGGGTGCTGCGCGGCGTCCTCGGCCAGCGTCCCGCGTGCGTCGGGGCCGTAGTTGTACACATTGCCCGGCAACAGAATCCGCGCGCCCTCGCGCCGCCCGGCGGCGATGGTGTTGTCCATCATCGGCAGGACCAGGCCGGCCCAGTTGCGGTAGCCGGGCGGGTTGGCCGCGTGGACGATGACCTGCACGCCCTCGGCGGCGCGCAGCACGTCGTCGCGCTCAAGGGCGTCGCCCGCCACCCAGTCGGCGGCCAGGCCGGTGGCGGCGCGGGCGCGGTCGGGATTGCGGTGCAGGGCGCGGACCCGCCAGTCCGACGCCAGCAGCGTCGCGGCGACCTCGCCGCCGAACGCGCCGGTCGCGCCAATGACCAGCGCCAGTTTTTGGGGGGCGAGTTTGGGGTTCAGGGGCTGGGCGGACATGGCCGGTCTCCTCTTATGACAGAGGATGATCGCCGGGATCGTTGAACGGAATTGCGTTTCTGCGCACCCCCGCCATACAATATCGCATGGCCAACTCCACCGACTGGGACCTGTTCCAGAGCCTGCACGCCGTGATGGAGGCGGGCAGCCTGTCGGGCGGCGCGAAGCTCCGCGGGCTCACCCAGCCGACGCTCGGCCGCCATATCGAGGCGCTTGAACGCAAATTGGGCGCGCCGCTGTTCGTGCGTTCGCCGCGCGGCCTGCAGCCGACGGAGCTGGCCCTGGAGCTCAAGCCGCACCTGCTGGAGATGTCGGCCGCGGCCCAGGCCGCCCTGCGCGACGCCTCCGGCGCGGCCGACTCCGTGCTGGGTTCGATCCGCATCACCGCCAGCGAGATCGTCGCCGTCGAGGTGCTGCCGCCCATCCTCACGGATTTCCGCGAACAGCATCCGGGCGTGGTGATCGAGCTGATGGTCTCGAACATCGCCGAGGACCTGTCGCGGCGGGTCGCCGACATCGCCGTGCGCATGACGCCGCCGACCCAGGGCGCGCTGGTGGCCCGCAAGGTGGGCGACATCACTCTGGGGTTCTTCGCCACCCCAGAGTACCTGGCGCGGCACGGCACGCCCATGAGCTTCGAAGACCTCGACGGGCATGCGGTCGTCGGCTTCGACAGCGCGGCCCGCGGGATCAGCGACCTGCCGGGGCTGAACCGGCCGGTCAGCCGGGAGACCTTCACCTTCCGCTCCGACAGCGACCTCGCCCAGCTGGCCGCGGTGCGCGCGGGGTTCGGCGTCGGGGTCTGCCAGGACGCCATGGGCCGGCGCTTCGGCCTGACGCGGGTGATGCCCAACGTCACCGCCTTCACGCTCACCACCTGGGTTGTGATGCACGAGAACCTGAAGGCCAGCCGCCGCATGCGGCTGATGTTCGACCACTTAGTGGCCGGGCTGACCGCCTATGTCGCCGAGGGCCGGCGGGGGTAGCTTTGCTTCCCCCTCCCCGCTGTGGCGGGCGGGCAGACGAAAACGGCGGCCCCGTCGCCAGGGCCGCCGCTTGGAATTCGCTGATCTGCGTGGCGCCTAGTCTTCGGCGGCCGGGGTCTCGGCGCGTTCGTCGCGGGCGGTGGAGCCCATGGCGCGCTCGGCGATGCGGGCCGACTTCCCGCGGCGGTCGCGCAGGTAATAGAGCTTGGCGCGACGCACGACGCCGCGGCGCTTCACCTCGATGGATTCGATCATCGGCGACAGCAGCGGGAACACCCGCTCCACGCCCTCGCCGAAGGAGATCTTGCGGACGGTGAAGTTCTCGTGGATGCCGGCGCCGGCGCGGGCGATGCAGACGCCTTCGTAGGCCTGCACGCGTTCGCGTTCGCCTTCCTTGATCTTCACGTTGACGCGGACGGTGTCGCCGGGGCGGAACTCGGGGACCTTGCGAGCGGAGAGACGCTTGATCTCTTCCTTCTCGAGCTGCTCGATCACGTTCATGGTGTTTGCATCCTTACGGGCTTTACTTGCCCTTTGCCTGTTGATTGGCGGCTCGCCGCGCCCAAAGGTCCGGACGCCGCTCCCGCGTGGTTTCTTCCCGCTGCGCCTGCCGCCACTTGCCGACTTCGGCGTGATGGCCGCTCAGCAACACTTCGGGTATCTTAAGTCCCTCGAACGTCCGCGGCCTGGTGTACTGCGGATGCTCCAGGAGCCCGTCTTCGAAGCTCTCGTCACTTAAACTCTCAGGCTGACCCAGGACACCGGGCACCAGCCTGACGCACGCCTCGATCGTCACCAGGGCTGCGGCCTCGCCACCGGCCAGGACCGCATCGCCGACGGCGACCTCCTCGAACCCGCGGGCGTCGATCACCCGCTGGTCCACCCCTTCGAACCGACCGCACAGGACGATCAGCCCGGGCCCGGAAGCCCACTCACGCACGCGCGCCTGGGTCAGGGGCTTGCCCCGCGCGCTCATGTACAAAAGCGGCCGGTCGCGCCGCTCCACGCTGTCCAGCGCAGAGGCGATGACGTCCGCCCGCATCACTTGCCCCGGGCCGCCACCCGCAGGGGTGTCGTCGAGGAAGCCGCGCTTATCCTTGGAAAAGCCCCGAATGTCCACCGTTTCAAGGCGCCACAGCCCCTGCTCGCGCCAGGCCGTCCCGACGAGCGAGACGCCCAAGGGGCCGGGGAAGGCCTCCGGGAACATGGTCAGGACGGCGACGTCGAACGACATGACGCCGGTCAAGGCGCCACGCGGGGCCCCGCGTCAAGCCTTGCAGGCCCGCTCTTGCTAGCTTGAGCCCCCGCGCGTATGCGGCGCGCCATGAGTGAACCCGACGTGCAAGCCGAGACCCTGGTCGAGACCCTCCAGCTGGAGCGGCTGGAGGTGAACCTCTTCCGCGGCCAGACGCCGGACAACCAGCCGGGCCGGATCTTCGGGGGCCAGGTGATCGCCCAATCCCTGCTGGCCGCCTACGAGACGGTGGAAGATCGCGTCTGCCACTCGCTGCACTGCTACTTCATCCGGCCGGGTGATCCGACCGTGCCGATCGTCTTCGAGGTGGACCGCTCGCGCGACGGCGGCTCCTTCACCACCCGGCGCGTGGTGGCCATCCAGCACGGCCAGCAGATCTTCAACCTGGCGGCCTCCTTCCAGGTGGTCGAGGACGGCTTCGAGCACCAGCTGCCGATGCCGGCGGCGCCGTCGTGGCGCGACCTGCCGGACGAGGCGGAGACGCGCCGCCAGCTGATGAAGGACCTGCCCGACGATGCGAAGAAGTGGATGGACCGCCACCGGCCCATCGAGCTGCGCTCGGAGGATGCGCGGACCTATTTCAAGGCCGGAACCGCGGAGCCGCAGAGCGTCAGCTGGATCCGCTGCCGCGACCCGATCGGCGCCGACTTCCGCATGCACCAGGTGATCCTGGCCTATGCCTCGGACATGAACCTCTTGTCGACGGCGATGCGGCCGCACGGGGTGCACTGGCAGACGCCGGGCTTCCAGTCGGCGAGCCTCGACCACGCCATGTGGTTCCACCGGCCGTTGAATTTCGAGAACTGGCACCTGTACGATCAGGATTCGCCGAGCGCCTCGGGCGGCCGCGGCTTCATCCGCGGCTCGATCTACGCCGAGGACGGGACCCTGGTGGCGAGCGTGGCGCAGGAAGGGCTGATGCGCTTGCGGAAGCCGAAGTAGATTTCCTCTCCCCGCCAGCGGGGAGAGGTGGCGCTACTCCACTTCGTCCGGCTTCACGGCGATCACCTTGCCCTGCGCGATGTGCACCTCGGGGACGGCTTCGCGGGTGAAGGGCAGGTACCAGCTGGCGCCGCTCGGCGGCTGGATCTCCAGGATGTCGCCGGCGCCGAAGTCGCGGACTTCCTTGACGCGGCCGAGGGGCTCGCCCTGCGCCGTCTCGACCGCCAGGCCGATCAGGTCGGTGACGTAGAACTCGTCCTCCTCCGGCTCGGGGAGGACGTCGCGGGGGATGTAGAGGCGCAGGCCCCGCAGGGCCTCGGCCTGTTCGCGGGTCTCGACTTCCTTGGCGCGGACGATGATCGCGCCCTTGACCGGCCGGCCGCGGGTCAGCGTCAGGCCGGGCGCGCCGTCCTCGCGCTGCAGGTCGCGGTAGCCGACCAGCGCCATGGGATCGGCGGTGAAGGCGGTGATCCGGACCTCGCCCTTCACCCCAAAGGCGCCGGCGACCCGTCCGACGAGGAGCAGGTTGGCGCTCATGGGCGATGGCAGGTCCGGATCCGCAGGTCCTAGCCTTCGGCCTTTTCGTCGCCAGCGGCTTCGGCGGCGGGGGCTTCTTCAGCAGCAGCTTCGGCGGCAGGGGCCTCCTCAGCGGCGGCTTCGGCGGCCGGAGCTTCTTCGGCCGGCGCGGCTTCGACAGCCGGGGCTTCTTCGGCCGGGGCGGCTTCAGCGGCCGGGGCTTCCTCGGCGGCGGCTTCAGCGGCCGGAGCCTCTTCAGCCGGCGCGGCTTCAGCTTCGGCCGGCGCGGCTTCGGCTTCGACGGCGGGGGCTTCTTCCTCGACCGGGGCGGGCGGCGGGGCGTTCTTGGCTTCTTCCAGGGCCGCCGCGCGGTCGGCTTCGCGCTGGGCGCGCTCGCCAGCGCGTTCCTTGGCCTTGGCGCCGGGGACGCCCTTGTTCGGATTGTTGCCCGAGGTCCACTTGGTGATGCCGAGCTTGGAGAGCTCGCGGGCCACGCGGTCGGTGGGCTGGGCGCCCTTGCCCATCCACTCCTGGATGCGCTCGGCCTTCACCACCAGCCGCTCGGCGTGGTCCTTCGGCAGCAGCGGGTTGTAGGAGCCCACCTTCTCGATGAAACGGCCGTCGCGGGCCGAATGGCTGTCGGCGACGACGATCGAATAGTAGGGGCGCTTCTTGGCGCCGCCACGGGCGAGACGGATCTTCAGCATGTGACGTGGTCCTTCGGGTCTATTTCTTGAAAGGGTTGAAGCCGGGCGGCAGACCGCCCAGGCCCGGGAGCTTGGGGCCGCCGCCCTGTTGCATCTTGGCGGCGAAGTCCTGGATCTCTTGTTCGGAAGGCATGGGCATCTTTCCGCCTCCCAGCGCCTTGAGGCGGTCCATGCCGCCGCCGGCGCCGCCGCCCCCGCCGCCCAGCATCTGGGCCATCTGGGCGAAGCCGCGGCCGCCGCCCTTGCTCATCATCTTGAAGGCGTCGGCCATCTGGCGATGCTGCTTCAGGAGGCGGTTGACCTCCGCCACGTCGACGCCGGAGCCGGCGGCGATGCGGCGCTTGCGCGACGCCTGCAGGATGTCGGGCTTCTTGCGCTCGGCCTTGGTCATCGAGCCGATGATCGCCGCCTGGCGGTCGACCGACTTGTCGGTGATGCCGGATTCGGCGATCTGCTTCTTCACCTTCTGGACGCCGGGGAGCAGGCCCATCAGGCCTTCCATGCCGCCCATGCGCTTCATCTGGGCGAGCTGCTCGGCCATCATGTCGAGGTCGAACTGGCCCTTGGCCAGCCGCTTGGCCATGGCCTCGGCCTTGGCGTGGTCGAGGTCCTGGGAGGCCTTCTCGACGAGGGCCACCACGTCGCCTTGGCCGAGGATGCGGCCGGCCACCCGATGGGCGTCGAAGGCGTCGAGGCCGTCGATCTTCTCCGAGACGCCGAGATACTTGATCGGCAGGCCGGTGACCGCGCGCATGGACAGCGCAGCCCCGCCGCGGCCGTCGCCGTCGGCGCGGGTCAGCACCAGGCCGGTGAGCGGCAGGCGCTCGTGGAAGGCCTTGGCGGTGCGCACCGCGTCCTGGCCGGTGAGCGCGTCGGCGACCAGCAGGGTCTCGTGCGGGTTGGCGATGCGGGCGATCTCGGCCGCTTCGCTCATCATGGCTTCGTCGAGGGTGGTGCGCCCGGCGGTGTCGAGGATCAGGACGTCGTAGCCCTGCAGCCGGGCGGCCGAGATGGCGCGCTTGGCGATGTCCGGCGCGGCCTGGCCCAGCACGATCGGCAGGCTCTCGACGCCGGCCTGCTGGGCCAGCGTCGCCAGCTGCTCCATGGCGGCCGGACGGCGGGTGTCCAGCGAGGCCAGCAGGACCTTCTTGCGTTCCTTGGCCAGGCGCAGCGCCAGCTTGCCGGCGGTGGTGGTCTTACCCGAGCCCTGCAGGCCGGCCATCATGATGATGGTCGGCGGATTGAGGCTGAGGTTGAGGCCTTGCGGCTCGCCCTCGCCGCCCAGCATCTCGACGAGGCCGTCGTAGGTGATCTTGATCACCTGGTCGGCCGGCTTGACCGAGCGGATCACCGCCTCGCCGGTGGCCTGCTCGCGGGCCTTGGCGATGAAGTCGCGGACCACCGGCAGGGCGACGTCGGCCTCAAGCAGGGCGACGCGCACCTCGCGCAGCGCCTCGTCGATGTCCGTCTCGGACAGCACGCCCTTGCCGCCGAGGCGGTCGAAGACGGCGGACAGACGATCGGATAGCGCGTCGAACATTCGAAGTCCTGGTGGCCCAAACGCGGTCGGCCCCCGTGCACGATTGCGTGGACGGGGGGCCTCGCCGCCCTCGTCCCATCTGGTGATGGGGGTCGTGGCGGTGGAGGGCGCTGACCGAGGTTGGCGCCGGAAGGCGGGGCTTATGCGCTTTGGGGGCGGTCAGGTCAAGAAAGAGGGCCGCCCGCCGTCTTGGGTGCATTGCACACAAAGTGAACAAGCGTCAGCACGATCCTCCGAGACTCCCTCGCGCGACCCAGCCAAAATCCCCGGAGCTTGTGCGGCGCCTCGCCCTTACCGGAGCCTTCATGTCCCAAACCTTCGAGCAGGATGTGGCGGCGGTCGGGGTCATCGACGCCGTGCCGAAGCTGCTGGAGGTCGTCTGCCGGGCGACCGGCATGGGCTTCGCGGCCGTGGCGCGGGTCACCGAGGATCGCTGGGTCGCCTGCGCGGTGCGCGACGAGATCGCCTTCGGCCTGGAGGCGGGCGGCGAGCTGGAGGTGGCCACCACCATCTGCGACCAGATCCGCGACACCGGCCAGGCGGTGGTCATCGACAACGTCGCCGAGGACGCCGACTTCCGCGGCCACCCGACGCCGGCCCAGTACGGCTTCCAGAGCTACATCTCGGTGCCGATCCGCTACGACGGGGTGTTCTTCGGCACGCTGTGCGCCATCGATCCGCGGCCGATGGCGCTCAAGGCCTCCTCGGCGCTGGCGATGTTCGAGCTGTTCGCCGAGCTGATCGGCCAGCATCTCACCGCGCGCGAGCGGCTGGCCAAGAGCCAGGCCGCCCTGCTGGACGCCCGCGAGGCCGGCGAGCTGCGCGAGCAGTTCATCGCGGTGCTGGGCCATGACCTGCGCAATCCGCTGGCCTCCATCGACGGGGCGGCGCGGCTGATCGCCAAGACGCCGATCGACGACCGGGCCCGCGACCTGCTGGACGCCATGCGCCACAGCGTTGGCCGGATGGCCGGGTTGATCGACAATGTGCTGGACCTCGCCCGCGGACGGCTGGGCGGCGGCCTGGTGCTGGAGCCCAAGCCGGCGCCGAAGCTCGGCGAGACCCTGGCCCATGTGGTCACCGAGCTGCGCCTGGCCCATCCGCAGCGCACCATCGAGGCCGAGATCGCCATCTCGCGGCCGGTGGAGGTCGACGAGCGGCGCGTCGCCCAGCTGCTCTCCAACCTGCTGGCCAACGCCGTGAGCCATGGCTCGGACGCCGCGCCGATCCGGGTGGCCGCGACGACCGGATCGCGTGGCCTGGAGATCGTGGTGGCCAACGCCGGGCCGCCGATCCCGGAGGCGGCGCGCCGCCAGCTGTTCCAGCCGTTCGTGCGGGCCGGCGCCAATCCCCACGGCCAGGGACTTGGGCTCGGGCTCTACATCGCCGCCGAGATCGCCAAGGGCCACGGTGCGACCCTGGACGTCGCGTCGGACGCGACGGAGACCCGGTTCACGTTCCGGATGCCGGTCGAGATCGCGGTGCAGGCGGCGGCGGTCGAGGCGGCGAGCGCCGGCTGATTGGACGATCCATGTCCGAAAGCCGCCAGCGGTTCTCGGGCGTCGGGGCTATATAATCACGCCATGACCCAATACGCAGTGTTCGAGACCGTCATCGGCTGGGCCGGGATCGCCTGGGGCGACCGGGGGCTCGTGGGCGTGCATCTGCCGGAACGCGATCCGCAGGTGGCGCGGAGGAGCTTCCAGCGGCGCTTCCCAGACGCCGTCGAAGCCGAGCCGACGCCCGAGGGCCAACAGGCCATCGCCGCGATCCGCGCGCTGCTGGCCGGCCAGGCGGCGGACCTCAGCGCGGTTCCGCTCGACCTGTCGCGCACGCCGGAGTTCCACGCCAGGGTCTATGAGATCGCCCGCGCGATCCCGCCGGGCGAGACCCTGACCTATGGCCAGATCGCCGAGCGGCTTGGCGACAAGCTGCTGGCCCGCGACGTGGGCCAGGCGCTGGGCAAGAACCCCTGGCCGATCGTGGTGCCCTGCCACCGGGTGGTGGCGGCCGGCGGCAAGCTCGGCGGCTTCTCGGCGCGCGGCGGGGTGAACACCAAGCTGAAGCTGCTCGCCATCGAGGGCGCGGCGGCCGCGGCGCAGGCCGACCTGTTCGCCTGACCGCCCCTGCGGCCGAGCGGTCTGATGACACCGCCGGCGAGGCCCGCTAACACCGGCGCATGGCGATCGGCGTCTTCGATTCCGGGGTGGGCGGGCTCTCGGTGCACCACAAGCTGGTGGAGCGGTTCCCTGGGGCCGACTTCGTCTACCTCGCCGACCAGGCCAACACGCCCTATGGCGGGCGGCCGGGCGAGGAGATCGTCGACCTGACGCGGGCCGGCTGCGAGCGGCTGTTCGCAGAGGGCTGCGACGTGGTGGTGCTGGCCTGCAACACGGCGGCCTCGGTGGCGCTGCGCCGGCTGCAGCAGACCTGGCTGCCGGGGTATCGGCGCGAACTGGGCCGGCCGGTGAACGTCATCGGCATCATCGTGCCGACCATCGAGGCGGCCACCGGGCTGCCCTGGGAGCACGAGGCCGAGCGGCGCGGCGACAAGGTCGAGAAGCTCGACATCCTGGGCGTCTTCTCGACCCCGGCCACGGCGACCAGCCGGGTCTATGAGATCGAGATCGACAAGCGGCGGCAGGACGTGGCGGTGTTCTCCGAGCCCTGCCCGGAGCTGGCGCGGATGATCGAGACCAATGCGCCGCGCGAGGCGCTGGCGGCGGTGGTCGCGGACCACGTCCAGGCCCTGCAGCGGCGGATCGGCCGGGCGCCCGACCGGGCGATCCTCGGCTGCACCCACTACGAGATCGTCGCCGACCTGTTCGGCGAGGCCCTGTCGCCCGGCACGCCGGTGATCCACCAGCCGCAGGCCACGGCCGACGCCATGGCCCGCTACTTCGAGCGGCATCCGGAATACGACCCTGGCCACGGCGGGACGCGGCGGTTCCTGACCACCGGGACGCCGGGCGCGCAGAACGGCCTCGTGGAGACCTTCTGGGGCTCGGCCCTGCACTTCGAAAGGGCCTGACCGCCCGGCGCTTTACGCCTAAGCTTCGCCCCGTTCACGGGGAGCCGACCATGCGAAGGATCCTGGCTGCGGCTGTGGTCGTGGCGATGACGGCCGGGGCGGGCCAGGCCGCGGTGACCGACCGCTCGGCGGCCGGCTTCGAGGTGGTGGAGAAGGCGACGATCGCCGCGCCCCCGGACAAGGTCTGGGCGACCCTGATGCGGCCTTACCGCTGGTGGAGCGGCCAGCACACCTGGTCGGGCGATGCGAAGAACCTGGCGATCGACGGCGGCGGCTGCTTTTGCGAGACCCTGCCGCGCGGGGCGGTCAGGCACATGACCATCACCTATGCCGACGGGAAGTCGCAGTTGCGGATGTTCGGCGGCCTTGGCCCGCTGCAGTTCACCGGGGCCGCGGGCCACCTGGGCGTCACCCCTGAAGGCGGCCGGAGCCGGGACGGACGTGGTCATGACCTATGACGTCGGCGGCTACGCCAAGGGCGGCCTGGCCGAGACCTATGCCGGCCCGGTCGATCAGGTGCTGGGCGAGCAGCTCATGCGGCTGAAGAAGGCCGTGGAGACCGGCAAGCCGGATTAAGCCGCCACGGCCTGCTCCGCCGCGGCCTGCTCCGCGGCCAACACCCGGCTGACGGCGTTGACCACGGCGCCGATGCGGATCGCGGCCTGGATCTGCGGCGCAGGGACGCTCGCCTTCTTCAGCTCGGCCTCGTGGCTGTCCAGGCACGCGCCGCAGCCGTTGATGGCCGAGACCGCCACCGACCAGAGATCGAAGTCGACCTTCCCGACGCCGGGGTTGGCGATGATGTTCATCCGCAGCCGCGCCGGCAGGG
>JAQGIX010000422.1 GCA_028290925.1 Phenylobacterium sp.
CCGCCAGGTGGAAAACCGCGAGGACAAGAAGCCCCAGCTCTCCGACCTGCGGGAATCCGGCTCCATCGAGCAGGACGCCGACATGGTCATGTTCATCTACCGGGAGTCGTACTACCTGAGCCGCCTCGAACCGCGCGAAGGGACCGAGGAGCACTTCAAGTGGCAGGAGCAGATGGATCAGGTGAAGGGGCTGGCCGAGATCGTCATCGGCAAGCAGCGCCATGGTCCCATCGGCACGGTGAAGCTGTCATTCAACGAGGACCTCACCAAGTTCGGCAACCTGGCCCGCGACGGCCGCTACGAGTCGCGCTGAGCCGCGGCCGATCCCTCCCCCATGGCTGAGCCCGCCGCCGCGCGGCTGACGATCGACCTGGACGCCCTGGCGCACAATTTCCAGGTCCTGGCCCGCGAGGCGGCCGGCGCCGAGCTGGCCCCCGTGGTGAAGTCGGACGGCTACGGCCTGGGCGCGGGACCTGTCGCCCGGCGGCTGTGGATCGAGGGGGCTCGATGCTTCTTCGTCGCCCGGCTGGCCGAGGGCGAGGCGCTGCGCGGCGCGCTGGGCACCGACCGGCCGGCGGTGATCTACGTCCTCGACGGCTTCACCCACGGCGCCGGCCCGCGGCTGGCCGCGGCGGCCCTGACACCCATCCTTTGCACCCTGCCGCAGGTGGCCGCGGCGTCCGCCTGGGCGGCGGGCCAGCACCAGGCGCTGCGCTGCGGCCTGAACATCGAGACCGGCATGAACCGCCAGGGACTGATCCCTGACGAGGTCAACGCCCTGGTCCAGAGCCGCGGCGGCTTAAGGGGCCTCGACGTCGAACTGGTGATGAGCCACCTCGGCTCCGCCACAGAACCGGAAGATGTCCGCAACAACGAGCAGTTGGCGCGCTTTCTTGAGGTTCGCGGCGAATTCACCGAAGCGCGGTCCAGCCTGGCCGCCTCGGCTGGAATCTTCCTGGGACCGGCCTATCGCGGCGATCTCGTCCGCCCGGGCGTCAGCCTCTACGGTGGCGGGCCTCTGGAACGGCCGGACGCGCGGTTGCGGGCGGTCGCCACCCTCACCGCCCCGATCCTCGACATCCGCAACCTGCGCCCCGGCGACATCGTCGGCTATGGCGCCAGCGTGCGCCTGGATCGCCCGACCCGCGTGGCGGTGGTGGCGGCCGGCTACGCCGACGGCGTGATCCGCGCCGGCAAGGCCGGCGGCTACGCCTGGCTCGGCGGGGCGCGGCGACCGTTGCTGGTGGTCAACATGGACCTGCTGGTGATCGACATCGGCGAGGCGCCGGCGCAGATCGGCCAACCGGTCGAGTTGCTCGGCCCGAACGCGTTGCTGGACGACCTGGCCGCCGCCGCCGGCACCGTGGCCCACGAGGTGCTGGTGCGGCTGAGCCGACGCGCCGAGCGGGTTTATCTGGGCGAGGCTTAGGCGACCCCCCTCCCCGTCGAGGGGAAGGGCCTGGCCCGCATCGGCCCTAGCGCACGAACCCCGTCCCGAGCCGGAGCAGCAGGGCCAGCAGCAGGACGGCGAAGAGGATCACCGCGAAATAGGTCAGGCTGCGCTCCGGCGGCGTCCGCATCAGCGGGCTGAGGCCCAGGTACAGGGCGTAGAGGCTGTAGAGGCCGCCGAGCACGGCCACCGGAAAGCCCACGGTCGGATAGAGGGCGAAGACGCCCGCCAGCCAGGTCGCCGTGCCGGCATAGGCCACCAGCTTCAACGCCTGGATGCGGCTGCCGGTCCCGCCGAACGCCGGCGCCAGGGCCGCGACGGCCAGGGCCAGCAGATAGGCCGCGATCAGCGTCAGGCCGTAGTCGAGCCCGGCGCCCAGCAGGGTGGCGCCCAGCGAGGGTTTCAGGTGGATGCCGGCGATGCTCGCCCCGAACAGCAGAAGCCCGGCCGCCCCGCAGATCGGCGCGATGGCCGCCAGCGGAGCGATGTAGCCCCGATAGAGCTCGCCGACGCCGATCGGCTCGGCCGCCACCGCGGCCCAGGTCTCACCGGGGTGGAGCAGCATGCCGACGGCGCGCATGGCCAAGCCGGCGCGCTTCGTTGACGGCTCCACGGCGCTCATCGCGCGATGCTCCCAAACAGCCACAGTTCCCCGCCGCGACCCTATCCGAAGGCAGGGCCACCGCAAGCGCGCCTACGTCGGGTAGACTCACGCCTGACCCGAATCAGGAGCGTCCATGGCCCGCGACGGCGCCGCCTACGTCTGCCAGTCCTGTGGATCCGTCCAATCCAAGTGGGCGGGCCAGTGCCCGGCCTGCGCCGCCTGGAACAGCCTGGTCGAGGAGATCCAGAGCCGGCCGCCGGGCGCCATGGCGCCCAGCAAGACCGGCCGTGGGCGCGGCCTGGCCTTCGAGGGGCTGCAGGACGCGACGCCGGCGCCGCCGCGCATCGCCACCGGCGTCGAGGAGTTCGACCGGGTCTGCGGCGGAGGCGTGGTGCCGGGCTCGGCGATCCTGCTGGGCGGCGATCCGGGGGTGGGCAAGTCAACGCTGCTCCTCCAGGTGGCCGGCCACGCGGCGCTGCGCGGCGCGGCCTGCGCCTACATCTCCGGCGAGGAGGCCATCGAGCAGGTGCGCGCGCGGGCCCAGCGCATGGGCCTGGCCGCGGCGCCGGTGAAGCTCGCCGCCGAGACCTCGCTGCGCGAGATCCTGGAGGGGCTGAAGCGCGACCGCTTCGACCTGGTGGTGATCGATTCCATCCAGACCCTGTGGAGCGACGCCCACGAGGCGGCGCCGGGCTCGGTCACCCAGGTGCGCGCCGCCACGGGCGAGCTGGTGCGGCTGGCCAAGAAGCGCGGCGTGGCCGTGCTGCTGGTGGGCCACGTGACCAAGGAAGGGACCATCGCCGGACCGCGGGTGATCGAGCACATGGTCGATGCGGTGCTGGCCTTCGAGGGCGAGCGTGGCTACCCGTTCCGCATCCTGCGCGGCGCCAAGAACCGCTTCGGCGCCACCGACGAGATCGGGGTCTTCGAGATGGGCGACGCCGGCCTTTCGGAGGTGAAGAACCCCTCGGCCCTGTTCCTCAACACCGCCGGCGAGCGCGCGGCCGGCGCGGCGGTGTTCGCCGGCATCGAGGGCTCGCGGCCGGTGCTGGTGGAATTCCAGGCCCTGGTGGCGCCCGCCGCCTACGGCACGCCGCGCCGCGCGGTGGTGGGCTGGGACTCCGGGCGCCTGGCCATGATCCTCGCCGTATTGGAGGCGCGTTGCGGCCTTGGTTTCGGCGATCGCGACGTCTATCTGAACGTCGCCGGGGGGCTGCGCATCAGCGAGCCGGCCGCCGATCTCGCGGCGGCCGCGGCGCTGGTGTCATCGGCATTGGATGAAGCCCTGCCCCAGGATTGCGTCGTGTTCGGCGAGATCAGCCTTTCCGGAGAGGTCCGGCCCGTCAGCCGCATGGATGCGCGGCTGAAGGAGGCCGCCAAGCTCGGCTTCCGCAAGGCGCTGGCGCCGGCCGACCTGGAGGGCGTCGCCGGCATGACGGTGAGCGGGGTCAGCCGCCTGGCGGACGCCATCCGCCGCATAAGGGACGTCGAATGGGCCTGACCCAGTTCGACCTGATCGTCGCGGTGCTGTTGCTGATCTCGGCCGGCGTCGGCTTCGCGCGCGGCGCGATCCGCGAGGTGGCCGCCATGGTCGCCCTGGTGGCCGCGGCGTTCCTGGCGATCTACGGCCTGCCGAAGGTGGGCCCCTTCGCCCAGCACTTCATCCATACGCCGTGGCTCGCCGCCACCGCGGCCCTGGTCGGGGTGTTCCTGGTCACCTACGCCCTGCTGCGGCTCATCGGCGCAGGGATTGCCCGCCAGGCGCAGAAGACCCACGTGCTGGGCGCCCTGGACCGCACGATCGGCCTGGGGATCGGCGTGGTCCGCGGCCTGGTGGTGCTGGGCGGCCTTTACCTGATGTTCAACGCCGCCACGCCTGAGGACCTGCGTCCGCGCTGGATCACCGGCTCGGCGAGTTGGCCCGTGGCCCAGAGGATGGGGACCCTGATGAGCGACCTCGCGCCCAAGGGCCTGGACCTGGCGGACCGGCTGAAGCCGGCCCTGGATCGGGCCGTCAAGGGCGGCGGCTCAGGTGACAGAAATGCTGCAACGGGCTACGACCCCGCCCAACGCGGCGGGATTGACGATCTGGTGGAGAAATCCCGATGACCCAGCAACGATGGTCTCCCCCCGTTCGTGATCCCTTGGACGATACGCCCCGGTTGGAGTGCGGCGTCTTCGGGGTGTTCGAGGTGGACGAGGCGGCCGCGATCACCGCGCTGGGCCTGCACGCCCTGCAGCACCGCGGCCAGGAGGCCTGCGGCATCGCCTGCTTCGACGGCCAGCGGTTCCACACCGAGCGGCACATGGGCCATGTGGGCGACGCCTTCGGGGGCGGCGACCTGATGGAACGGCTGCCCGGCCGGGCCGCCATCGGCCACACCCGCTACTCCACGGCCGGCGGCTCGTTCATCCGCAACGTGCAGCCGATGTTCGCCGACCTGGAGA
>JAQGIX010000284.1 GCA_028290925.1 Phenylobacterium sp.
CGCCGCGGCCCTCGCGGGCCCCGTCAGGCGGACCGTCGGGCCCGCGGACGCGCTGCGGCGGCTGCGGGCCGAGCCGCTTGGTGTAGTTGATCCCCCAGCGCAGGTCCGACACCGTCTCGGAAGCGAAGTTCACCGGCCGCAGGTCGACCTGCACGAGCTGGCCGGCCGCGTCGCGGACGAAGCGGTCGGGGAAGGCCGCCTCGATCTCCGGCGTCACCGCCGGGAAGGTGCGGATCGGGTTGTCGGTCCGGCTGTGGATATAGTTGGCGCTGAGCGTCAGGTCCTCGCCGGAGAACGGCTTCACGTTGATCCCGACCTTCAGGACGTTGCGCACGTCGCCGGTCAGCGCCGGGTTGCCCCCGTCCAGCCGGCGGACGTCCACCGTCCGGCCCGTCACGAAGTCGAACAACCGCGCGCCGGGCGTGACCACCGCCGGATCGCCCAGCTGGTTCATCGAGGGCGCGGCCTCCTCGCGGGTGTGCGAGGCGATCAGGGTGACCGGGGTGATCGGCCGCCAGTTGAGGCCGTAGCCGAGGCTGGTGAGGTCGCCGAAGTCGGACAGGTGGTCCAGCGTCGCATTGCCGTTCAGCGAAAGGTCGCCCACCGCCCCCAGGACGCCGGTCTTGCGGCTGGTAAGCGGCAGGTCGAGGTTGGCCTGGGCGCTCAGGTCGTTGCGCGACAGATCGACGGACTGGGTCGCGCCAAAGCGGAAGGCGTTCGAGGCGAACCAGCTCTGGGCGTCGCCCAGCTTCAGGCTGGCGAACAGCGGCCCGGCCGGCAGGGCGAGCAGCGGTCCGTTGGCCAGGAAATGCACGTTCAGGCCGTCGGACAGGGCGCGGGCCTGGTCCTGGGCGCGGAGGGTGAGCTGGTCGCGGGGCAGGGGCGAAAAGGGGTCGAAGGTCGGATCGAGCCCGCTCAGCCGCGCCTGCAGGGCGGCGGCGTCCAGGCCGGTGTCGCTGTGCGTCAGGACGTCGGAGTGGTCGTAGGCGCCGGTCAGCGACAGCCGCCACTTGGCGATATCGCGGTTGAGGCCGGAGCCCAGGTGACCGGTCCAGGTGTCGGTGGTCAGGCGAAGCGGACCGAAGGCCGCGACGCTGCGATCGACGGTGGCTCCGCCCGGCGCGAAGGGATCGCCCGCCGGGACCGCCAGGGCCACCACCGGCAGGCCCTGCAGCGCCTCGGTGTGCTTGGCCTCCAGCGTGCCGTTGATCGTGGCCTGCAGGCCGGCGAACAGCGGGGCGGCGTAGACGGCGTTCAGGGAGGCGCTGCGGGATGCGGGCGACAGGGTTCGGTAGCGGCCGAGGTCGGTCACGTCCGAGAGCGCCGTCGCCCGTGGGTCCGCCGACGGACTGCGAGAGACGAGGTCGCGCTCGTCCTCGGTCAGGGCGGTCTGGCCGCTCACCTTCAGGTCGATGTTGAAACGGGTGTCGCGCCGGATGCGGAGCAGATCCAGCTCGGCTTGTCCGCTCGCCAGCCCGCCCTCGGTCGCCGCGCCGCCGCCGCCTTCCGCCGTCACCGCCCGGAAGAAGCGGCGCAGCACGATGTTCACCACCCGCTGGTTGGCCGAGTAGCCGTATTTCAGCGCCGCCTCCTCGGGCAGCAGGTCGACGCGCTGGATGGCTTCGGTGGGCAGGTCGCGGATCTCGTTGAAACCGGAGATCCGCCGGCCGTTCAGCAGGATCACCGGCGCCTCGCCGCCGCGCCCGCGATCGCTGCGGATCTGCGGGGCCAGCTCGTCCAGCAGCTGGGTCAGCGTGCTGACGCCGTAGGATTGGATCTCCTGCGGGCCAAGCTGCAGCTCCGGCTTGATGTCGCCGACCACCGCGCCGGGTTGCGGCCGATCCGGATCGGCGGTGACCACCAGCTCCGAGACCGTGGCGTCCTGGGCCGGCTGCGGAGACCGGGGACGCGCCTTGGCCGTCTGAGGCCGTGGTGCGGGGCCGGGTTGCGCCTGGGCGAGCGCCGCCGTGGAGACGCCGGCGAACATCAGCGCCAGCGCGGCGCCGAGCCTGCGCCGGGCGGCCTTGTCCTTGCGAACACTCATCTTCCCCCGACCCAAGCCGCGAACCGATGCGCCGTACGATCCGGTCTACATCGCGTGCGCTGCTTGGCGGACTATGACGTCCAAACCAGGGCGGAGTTTTGCGGCTCGGTTACAACCGCGACGAAGGGACAACATTCCCGCCGTGATAGCGACGCAGGCGGCGGCTCTCGTACGGGCCCCAAGGGCGACGTGGAAGACCTGACCCGTGCACGATCTGATCACCACGGCGAGCCTGCATCCGCTGTTCACCGGCGTCCCGATCTTGGCCGCGATCGCCGCCGTCTGGATGGTCCTGCGCCGCCGGCGCCGGGCGCGCTAAGCGGACCGCCGGCTCCGCGCGGCCCACAACAGGCGCCCGCCGACGTGGCGCAGCATGAGGATCGCCAGGAACAACAGCAAGGCCCCCCCGGCGGTGGCAGTGGCGGCCCAGAGGCCCGCGTCGCGGGCCACGGTGAGCGCGAAGCCATCGTCCGCGCCAGGCGGCGCGCGCAACGGTTGATAGCGGTGGAAGGCGAGCTCATAGGCTCGGGCGACCGACAGGACGGCGCCGAGCCAATAGATCGCCAGCACAACCACGCCGAGGCCCAGGCGAGGGCGGGGCGGCTCCCAGGCGTCGAACGGCTCGCGGATGGCGGTCATCGGCCTGACCTCCGGGAAAATCCTGTATCGGGGCGAGGGAGTGGACTTGCACGCATCGATCTGCTCGCCTCGCGCCCGGGGGGATTCCCTATTGTTGTGTTGGACGCCACAGACGCGCGGACGCCTCAAGAGCCGGGGTGCGGCGCCTCGTCCCGGTGCGGGCGCGGCCGCCATGCTGGCTGGCCTGATCGCCACCGCGGCGCCCGGCGCGGCGC
>JAQGIX010000306.1 GCA_028290925.1 Phenylobacterium sp.
GGCGTCCGCCAGGTCAACGCCTTCATCGAGGACCGCATCCGCGAGCGGCCGACCGAGTGGTTCTGGATCCACAAGCGCTGGCCGAACGAGCTGTACAGGAAGCCAAAAAAATAACCGTCATCCTGCGGTCGCACGGCAGCGCGATCCGGGGGACCCAAGCGGCCCGGCCACGCTCGTAAGCTCAGCCTGGGTCCCGCGGACAAGCCGCGGGATGACGCTATGAGGCTTGCGTTTCCTGCCAGCGCTGCAGCGCCTCGGCGGGGCCGGCGTAGGCCTCCTGCAGGGGCGCGATCCAGTAGCGCAGATGTTCGAGCGGGATCTTCACCCCGCTCACCGCGCACAGCACGTAGCGGCCGGGCTTAAGCACGGCGAACTCGCCGTCGCCGTAGTGCAGGGTGGCGAGGTCCTGGCTGGTGAAGTCGCGGTCGTGGGCGTTCATGGCCGCCTATCTAAGCCCGGATGCGCGCTCAGAACAGCTCCCCCTGCGGGGAGGTTGCCGACTTCTTCGATCTCGCGGGCTTCGGGACCGGCGCCGCGACCGGATCGGCGGTTTCGCCGTCCACCACGGCGTTGCGCGTGACCTTGTCGCCGAAGGTCATGGCGACGGTCTCGCCGGAGACCAGCTCGGCCCCCGCGCGGACCAGGGAGCCGTCCGCCCGGGCGACGCGGGCGAAGCCGCGCTGCAGCGGCCGGTCGGGGTCGACGCTCAGGTAGAGCTTGGCGAGCGAGGTGAGCCGTTCGGCGGCGCGCTCCACGCCGCGACGAACCGCGGGCTGCATCCGCACCGCCACCGCGTCCAGCCGCTGGCGCTGCACCGCC
This sequence comes from Phenylobacterium sp., assembly GCA_028290925.1. GTDB lineage: Bacteria > Pseudomonadota > Alphaproteobacteria > Caulobacterales > Caulobacteraceae > Phenylobacterium. Next base: position 820 of record JAQGIX010000306.1, read on the forward strand.
TGCGGCCGTTGCAGCAGCAGCGGCGACAGCCGCGAGGCCACCCGCACCAGGTCGCGCTCGTGCGCCGCGGCGTTCTTGGCCAGCGCTGCACCCAGCCGGCCGGAGACGATGTCGAACCGCTGCTCGGCCAGACGCACCAGATCGGGCACGCGCTGCAGCGCCCGCTCGGCATGGATCACCCGCGCGCGGCGCTCCTCGACCACGCGGCCGCCGCAGCGGTGCATGCGGCTGCCGAAGTCGCTGACCAGCGCCTTCAGCTCGGCCAGCACCGGGGTCGCCATCTCGGCCGCCGCCGTGGGGGTTGGGGCTCTTCGGTCTGAAACGAAGTCGATCAGGGTGGTGTCGGTCTCGTGGCCGACGGCGCTGATCAGCGGGATCGAACACTCCACGACGGCGCGGGCCAGGGCCTCGTCGTTGAACGGCCAGAGGTCCTCCACCGAGCCGCCGCCGCGCGCCACGATCAGCACGTCGGGGCGCGGGACCGCGCCGGTCGGGCTCAGCGCGCAGAAGCCGCGGATGGCGGCCGCCACCTGGGCCGCGGCCTGGTCGCCCTGCACCACCACCGGCCAGACCACCACCCGGCACGGCCAGCGGTCGCGGATGCGGTGCAGGATGTCGCGGATCACCGCGCCGGTGGGGCTGGTGATCACCCCCACCACGCCGGGCATGGCGGGCAGCGGCTGCTTGCGCTCGGGCGCGAACAGGCCCTCGGCGGCGAGCTTGGCCTTCAGCCGCTCCAGCTGGGCCAGCAGCGCGCCCACGCCGGCCGCTTCCATGGTCTCGATGACGATCTGGTAGCGGGAGCCGGCCGGATAGGCGGTGATCTTGCCGGTGACGATCACCTCGAGCCCCTGCTCGGGGCGGATGGACAGGCCGCGCACCTGGCCCTTCCAGACCACCCCGTCGATCGCCGCCCGCTCGTCCTTCAGCGTCAGGTAGACGTGGCCGTTGGCGTGGTTGGTGACCTTGGAGATCTCGCCGCGCAGCCGGACGAAGCCATAGGCGTCCTCCAGCGTCCGCTTCAGCGCGAAGGCCAGCTCCGAGACGGAATAGGGCTTGGCGTTGCCGTCCTCGGCGGGAGACTCGGGGGCGAGGTCAGTCATCGTGTGCAAAGTAGTCGGCGGCGGCCGGAATCCCAACGCCTGCGATTGCCCCGAAAGCGCGGCACGCGCTTGTCCGGGACCCATTAGCGCGGGCCGTCTCAGGATGACCTACTGGGTCTACATCCTCGCAAGTCGCCGGCACGGTACGCTGTATGTCGGCATCGCTAACAGCCTCGAGCGCCGCGTCGCCCAGCACAAGGCGAAGGCATTCTCCGGCTTCACGGCCAAGTACGGCGTTGATCGCCTGGTCTGGTTCATGGGCTTCGGTGAGGTGACCCACGCGATCGCTTCCGAAGAGCGGCTGAAGCGCTGGCGTCGCGACTGGAAGGTCAATCTGATCGAGAGCGACAATCCGCACTGGCACGATCTCTATATCGAGATGATGGCCGTGCCCTCTTCGGTGGGCGCGGTGTCGATGGGTCCCGGACAGCCGCTGGCGCGGCTTCCGGGAGGACACTCAAGGGAAAATGGGAAAGGGCGCGCCGGGCTTCGGTGCGGCGATCCGCTCCGGGGCCCAGCACGCCCCCATCCCCAACGGATCTATGTGGCCCGGCCTATCGAGCGATCAGATGTATCGACGCAGCGACCGGGCGAGTTCGGCGGCGCCGCCCTTCTTCTTGGACTGCGCCGGCTGGTAGGCGACCTGGGCGTGCTCGTGGCAGTACGGGCCGTCGTCCGAGCGCCGGCCGCAGAAGGTGAAATTGTCCAGCGAGGGGTCGCCGATCGGCCACTTGCACATGTGGGCTGCCAGCGTCAGCACCGTGGCGGTGCCGGGGGCCTCGTCCACGTAGCGGATCGGGGTCGGCTGGGCGACCATCGAGCCGGACTCGACCAGTCGGCGCGGCGCCGACGGAGCGGCCGCCGGGCGGGCCGGGCGCGGCGCCTTGAACACCGTGCGGGCCGGCTTGGAAGGGGTGGCGCGGCCCGACAGGCCGAGCCGGTGCACTTTGCCGATCACCGCGTTGCGGGTGACGCCGCCCAATTGCTTGGCGATCTGGCTGGCCGAGAGGCCATCCTGCCAGAGCTTCTTGAGGAGTTCGACCCGCTCTTCCGTCCAGCCCATGCTCGCCTCCCAGCGGTTGATCCCGACCGCCCCCGCGGTGGTCCCGGATTCAACATCTTGTGGCGCCCAGCTCTCTCAGCGCCCACCAACCACCATCAGTGGTAAACAACTCCTTAAGGACCACAATAGGCGCCCTGCCTTTCGTCCACAGGAACTAGATGTTGCGTCATCCCACCGCACTCTTGCGGCCGGGGCGCGGGCGGCGCACATGGGAGGCCATGAAGGACATGGTCGCCGCTGACGAAGTCGTCTTGCCGCCGCAGCCGCGGGTTTACCACGGGGTCAACTGGGAGGGCCTGAAGACCCTCTACCTGCGCGAGGTGCGGCGCTTCTGGAAGGTCGGGATGCAGACCCTCGCCGCCCCGGTGGTGACGGCGCTGCTCTACATGCTGGTGTTCGTGGTGGCGGTGGGCGGCGGCCGGGCGGTGAACGGCGTGGCCTACGGCGCCTTCGTGGCGCCCGGACTGGTGATGATGCAGATCCTGTCCAACGCCTTCGCCAATTCCTCCTCGTCGCTGCTGCAGGCCAAGTTCAACGGGCTGATGGGCGACTTCATGACGCCGCCGCTGACTCCGCTGGAGCATCTGGTCGGCTTCGGCCTGGGGGCTGCGACCCGCGGGATCGTGGTGGGCGGAGTGGCGGCGATCGCCGTCCTGCCGTTCGCCCACCTGCCGATGGCGGCGCCCTGGGCGGTGGCCTTCTTCGGCCTGGGCGCGGCCCTGATCATGGGCTTCATCGGCATCATGGCCGGCCTGTGGAGCGAGAAGTTCGACCACATCGCGGCGGTCACCAACTTCATCATCATGCCGATGACGTTCCTCTCGGGGACCTTCTACATGATCGACCGCCTGCCCGAGCCGTTCCGCTCCTTCAGCCGCTACAATCCGATGTTCTATCTGATCGACGGCTTCCGCTACGGCTTCATCGGCCGCGCCGAGAGCTCGCTCGGCGTGGGCGTGGCCATGACGCTCGGCCTGACCCTGATCACCGGCCTGATCTGCTACCGGATGTTCGCGACGGGCTACAAGATCAAGACCTGAGCTCCACCTCCCCCATTCATGGGGAGGTAGATTGACATCCCCCCGTTCGAAGCCGAAAAGGCCAAGCCTTCCAGTCCCCGTTGCTTCAGGCGGCGGGGACTTCGCATTCTGGAGGGCTCTTCCGGTGACCGAGAAGACCGCGCAGCAAGCCGCCGCGCCCGTTCCCAGCGACCACATCATGGGCGTCTATCAGCGCGCCCCGCTGGCGTTCGAGCGAGGCGAGGGCGCGCGCCTCTACACCACCGACGGCGAGGCCTACCTCGACTGCATGGCCGGGATCGCGGTGAACGCACTCGGGCACGCCAACCCCAAGCTCGTGCAGGCCTTGAAGGACCAGGCGGAGAAGCTCTGGCACACCTCCAACATCTTCACGATCCCGGGCCAGGAAAAGCTCGCGACCATGCTCACCGAGGCGACCTTCGCCGACGTCGTGTTCTTCGGCAATTCCGGCGCCGAGGCCATCGAGTGCGCCATCAAGACGGCTCGCAAGCACCATTGGGCCAACGGCAATCCTGAGCGCATCGACATCATCGGCTTCGAGGGCTCCTTCCACGGCCGGACGCTGGCGGCGGTGAACGCCTCGGGCAACGCCAGCTATCTGGAGGGCTTCGGCCCGAAGATGCCGGGCTTCATCCAGCTGCCGTTCGACGACCTCGAGGCCATCAAGGCCGCGGTCGGCGACACCACCGCGGCCATCATCCTGGAGCCCGTGCAGGGCGAGGGCGGCGCGCGGGCCTGGACCGACGCCACGCTGCGCGCCATCCGCCAGCTCTGCGACGAGACCGGCACCCTGCTGATCTACGATGAGATCCAGTGCGGCCTGGGCCGCACTGGCCGCCTCTTCGCCTACGAGTGGCTGGACGGCGCCGCCGACCCGGACATCATGGCGGTCGCCAAGGCTCTGGGCGGCGGCTTCCCGGTGGGCGCGTGCCTGGCCACCGCGCGCGCCGCCAACGGCATGACCCCCGGCTCGCACGGCTCGACCTACGGCGGCAATCCGCTGGCCATGGCCGTGGGCATCGCCGCGGTGCAGGAGCTGACGAAACCGGAGCTGCTGGCGCACGTCCGCGAGGTGGCGGGCTACTTCAACCAGCAGTTCACGGGGCTGAAGGACCGCTTTCCGGACGTCGTCGTCGACATCCGCGGCAAGGGTCTGTTGATTGGCGTCCAGCTCGCGACGCCGAACCGCGAGTTCATGCAGCACGCCCGCGACGAGCACCTGCTGATCGCCGGCGGCGGCGAGAACTGCGTGCGCCTGCTGCCGCCGCTCAACCTCACCCTGGACGAGGCGCGTGAGGCGATCGAGAAGTTCGAGCGGGCCTGCGAGACCGCGAGAGACCGCGCAAAGGCGGCCGCATAATCAAACCGCTCATCCCGGCGAAGGCCGGGAGCCAGATCCAAGAACTCCAAGCTCTCAGGCTGAACCTGAGCCCCGGCCTTCGCCGGGGTGAGCGGAGTTGGGGAACCGAATGACTCAAGCCCCCCGGCATTTCGTCGACCTCTGGAAGCTCGAGGCCTCCGACCTGCGCGCCATCCTGGATGACGCCCGGGCCCGCAAGGCCGCGCGGCTCGGCTGGCCGAAGGGCCAGCCCGACGCCGACAAGCCGGCCGAGCACCGGACGCTGGCGATGATCTTCGAGAAGCACTCCACGCGGACCCGCTTCTCGTTCGACGCGGCCATGCGCCAGCTGGGCGGGGACGTGATCATCTCCAACGCCGCCGACATGCAGCTCGGCCGCGGCGAGCCGATCGAGGACACCGCCCGGGTGCTGTCGCGGATGGTCGACGCCATCATGGTCCGCGCCAACGTCCACGAGGACCTGGAGCGCCTGGCGATGAACGCTACCGTGCCGGTGATCAACGGCCTCTCCGACAAGGGCCACCCCTGCCAGATCATGGCCGACCTCCTGACCATCGAGGAGCATCGCGGGCCGCTGAGGGGCAAGACCATCGCCTGGGTCGGCGACGGCAACAACGTCTGCGCGAGCTTCATCCACGCCGCGCCGAAGCTGGGCTACACCCTGCGGATCGCCGCACCGGCCATCTACCACCCCGACCTCGTGGACCTGGCCCGCGCCGCCGAGCAGCAGGGGCACGTGGAGACCACCCACGATCCGCGCGAGGCGGTTGAAGGCGCCCACGCCGTGATCACCGACACCTGGGTCTCCATGGGCGACACCGACCACGACGACCGGATCGACGCCCTGGAGGCCTATCAGGTGGACGAGACCCTGATGGACCTGGCCGACCCGCAGGCGGTGTTCCTGCACTGCCTGCCCGCCCACCGCGGCGAGGAGGTGACCGACGCGGTCATCGACGGGCCGCAGAGCGTCATCTTGGACGAAGCCGAGAACCGCATCCACGCCCAGAAGTCGATCCTGGCCTGGTGCTTCGGGAAGGTGGGGTGAACCAAGGGTGTCATCCTGGTTTCGCCGCAGGCGAAGACCGGGACCCATAAGCCTCGATGCTGCAGGATTGAATGCGCCCGCGCTGAGGGTCTTTCCTCGGCATCCGGCGTTTATGGGTCCCGGACAAGCCGCTCGCGCGGCTTTCCGGGATGACACGGAATGTTAGGCCCGCGCCAACGCCCGCTCCCCCGTTTCCCGCGCCCGCAGGCCTTCCAGCGCCAGCATGCCGAGGCCGGCGAACACCCAGTCGCCGACCAAGGTCGCGCGGAAGAACGGCAGGGCGAGGGTGTAGCAGTCCATCAGGCCGCTCAGGGTGCGCGGATACAGGGTCCCGCCGGCCCAGACGCCGAGATTGCTGACCAGGAAGAAGGCCACCGGCGCGCCGACCACCACGCCGACGCGCGCGGCGAGCGGCTTGTCGGCCATCCAGCGCGCCACCAGCGCGATGATCAGGAAGGCGGCGTAGTCGAACACCCGGCCGGCGTGGATCGGCCGGCCGTCGTAGGCGAGGTTCAGCACCGTGTCGGAGATCAGGAGGCCGGCGAACGGCGCCGCCATCCAGGCGAGGTTTCGGCCCAGGTAGAGCCCGCCCAGCACGAACATCGCGCCCACCGGCGTCAGGTTCGGCAGGTGGGGCAGCACCCGGTAGACGGCGACGGCGAGGATCGCGCCCAGGGTCGCAAGGCGGGTCCAGCCGAAGGCTGCGAGCGAGGCGGTGATCTTGGACATGGGACTCCACCGGCGAGGTTTGCGAGGCGAGCTATAGCGCGCGCCGCCTCCGCCGCCCAGTGTCCGCAAGGCCCGCCCTGCGGCGGGACGACGCCTTCCCGCAGGCCGCGATGCAGGTCAGGCTCGAATCCTGGCGACCTTTCCCTATATGGGTCCGGATGACTTCCACTGTTCCTGATGACCTGGTCAGCGCCTTCCAGATCGAGGGCGAGCCCGTGCGCGGCCGTCTGGCGCGCCTGGGCCCGGCGATCCACGAGATCCTCACCGGCCACGCCTACCCCGAGCCGGTGGCGAATCTGCTGGGCGAGGCCTGCGCGCTGGCCGCCCTGGTCGGCTCCAACCTGAAGTTCGAGGGCCGGCTGATCCTGCAGGCGCAGGGCTCGGGCCCGGTGCGCTTCGTGGTCGCCGACTACGACACCACGGGCGGCCTGCGCGGCTACTGCCGCTACGACGAAGCGGCGGTGGCCAAGGCCTGCGAAGGCTTCGTGCGGCCCGGCGCCCGCTCGCTGCTGGGCGACGGGATCTTCATCATGACCGTCGACCAGGGCGCCGACATGGAGCGCTACCAGGGCGTCACCGCCATCGAGGGCGAGACCCTGGCGCTCTGCGCCGAGCAGTACTTCGCCCAGTCCGAGCAGACGCCCACCCGCGTGCGGCTGGCGGTCGGCCAGGCCGACGAGGGCCAGGGCCCGCAATGGCGGGCCGGCGGAGTGCTGATCCAGTACGTCGCCTCCGACGACGCCCGCGGCTCCACGGAGGAGGCCTGGAACCGCACCCAGGCGTTCTTCGAGACCATCGGCGAGGACGAGCTGATCGATCCCAGCCTGGCCTCCAACACCCTGCTCTGGCGGCTCTTCCACGAGGACGGGGTGCGGGTGTTCGGCGCCAAGCCGCTGCGCGCCTTCTGCCGCTGCAGCCAGCACCGCATCGAGAACGTGCTGAAGTCCTTCCCGGCCGCCGAGCGCGCCGAAATGGTCGAGGACGACGGCAAGATCCGCGTCACCTGCGAGTACTGCAGCCGCGTCTACGCCGTCGAGCCGGCGGCCCTGGAGCCGGCGGCTTAGCGGAGCTCCCCCTTGCGGGGGCGCATCTATTCGCCGATCGCCTGGCAGACCGCCCGTATGGCCTCGCTCTCGGAGCCGACCGGGTCCTGCCAGGGCCGGCCTTCGGCGGTGCGGTTGGCCAGCTCGCCCTGCAGGTTGTTGCCGGCATAGACCGTCATGGTCAGCACCGCGATGCGGCCCGCCTCGCAGTCGACGTTCCAATGCGCCATGCCGGAGCGGGCGGTGACGCCGACCTTCAACAGGATGGGCCGGAATAGCTCGGTGCGCACATCGGCCTGCGCCAGGCCGTCCGGCGTGAGGGTCACCCCGCCCGGCGCCATAAGCTTCACGCCCTCGTAGTCGTAGGCCAGCAGCATCCACTCGCCGCCGCGGACATATTTCGAGGTCCAGGCGACCACGTCGTCCCGCTGCAAGCTGGACGGGGCCGGCCACGCCGCCGATGTCGACGGCTCGGGCGTGAGTTTCGGCGGGGCTTGGGTGGCCGCCAGGAGGGCCGTGACGATCAGGCTGAGCATGCGGGATCAGCTTGCCACGCTCAAACAACCCCGGCCATGAGGCCGGTCGGAATCAGGCCGCGTCCAGCGCCCGGCTGATGTCGCGGCTGAGGTCGCCCGGGCCTTCGAGGCCGATGCTGATCCGCACCCAGCCTTCGGTGAGCCCGATCTCCAGCCGCTCGGCCTCCGGCATGGACCGGTGGGTGGTGGTCGAGGGATGGGTCGCCATGGACTTGGCGTCGCCGAGGTTGTTGGAGATGTCGACGATCTGCAGGGCGTCGAGGAACCGCCAGGCCGCCGCCCGGTCGCCCAGGTCGAAGGCGATGACATTGCCGCCACCGGTCATCTGGTTGGCGATGGTCGCCGCCTGCGGATGGTCCGGCCGTCCCGGATAGATGACGCGCTTCACCTTGCGGCTCTCGGCCATCACCTCGGCCAGCTTGCCGGCGTTCTGGGTCTGGCGCAGCACCCGCAGCTCCAGCGTCTCCAGGCCCTTCAGCAGCACCCAGCTGTTGAACGGCGACAGCGCCGGGCCGGTGTGGCGCAGCAGGTCCTTGTAGGCCTCGGTCATCAGCGCCTCGGCGCCGAGGATCGCGCCGCCCAGCACCCGGCCCTGGCCGTCGATGTGCTTGGTGGCCGAATAGACGACGATGTCGGCGCCCAGCGCCAAGGGCTTCTGGAAGATCGGGGTGGCGAACACGTTGTCGACGATCAGCTTGGCGCCGGCCGCGTGCGCGATCTCGGCGACCGCGCCGATGGCGGTCACTTCCAGCAAGGGATTGGCCGGGCTCTCCACCAGGAAGGCCTTGGTGTTGGGCCGCACCGCGGCGCGCCAGGCCTCCAGGTCGGTGGCGTCGACATAGGTGGTCTCCACCCCGAACCGCGGCAGCAGGTTGGACACGATCCAGCGGCAGGAGCCGAACAGGGCGCGGCCCGCCACCACGTGGTCGCCGGCCCGCGTCAGGCCCATCAGCGCGGCCTGCACGGCGGCCATGCCCGAGGCGGTGGCCCGGCACAACTCGGCGCCTTCCATCAGCGCCAGCCGGTCCTCGAACATCTGCGTCGTGGGGTTGCCGAAGCGCTGGTAGATGAACCCCGGCTCGCCGCCGAACCGGCGGTCGGCGGCCTCGGCGCTGTCGTAGGCGAAGCTCTGGGTCAGGAACAGGGCCTCGGAGATCTCGCCGTACGGCGAGCGGGCCATGCCGCCGCGCACAGCCCGGGTCTCGATTTCCCAGTCGCGCGGATCCTCGGCCATGGCGGGCCCCTTCTCGAAACGTGGGCGCAGGAACCGCAGCGGCGCGCGGGCGTCAAGCGGGGCTTTCCTCAAAGCGGCGCCAGATCGCTTGCAAGACTCAGCGTCTCCGCTAAGGCTCGGCCGCCCATGAGCGACGCCAACCGCCCCGGCATCCTGCCCAGCCAGTCCATCGACGCCCTGATCGCCCAGGGCGCGATCACCTCGGGCAGCCCGTTCGATTCCGACCAGGTGCAGCCGGCCAGCCTTGACCTGCGGCTGGGCAGCCGCGTGTGGCGGGTGCGGGCCTCCTTCCTGCCGGGCCACGGCCGCAAGGTGATGGACCGCATCGCCGACGTGGCCATGCACGAGCTCGACCTGGTGGCCGGCGCGGTGCTGGAGAAGGGCTGCGTTTACATCGCCGAGCTGCAGGAGCGCCTGGCCCTGCCGGCCGGCATCTCGGCGCGGGCCAATCCGAAGAGCTCCACCGGCCGGGTGGACGTGTTCGTCCGCCTGCTCACCGACGGCGGCCCCGCCTTCGACGACGTGGAGGAGGGCTACCGCGGCCCGCTGTTCATGGAGATCGCGCCGCAGACCTTCTCGGTGTTGGTGCGGCGCGGTACGCGGCTCAACCAGCTGCGCCTGAAGCGCGGCGTGCCCGAGCGCCTGCGGATCGAGAGCGTCGGCGTCGACCTCTCCGACGGCATCGCCGGCTTCCGCGCGCGCCGCCACGCACCGGTCGTCGACCTCGACAAGGAGGACGGCCACGATCCCCGCGACTACTGGGAACCGCTCGTCCCGCGCGGCGGTGAGCTGCTGCTCGACCCCGGCGAGTTCTACATCCTGGCCTCCAAGCAGCCGGTCGAGATCCCGGTGATGGAAGCCGCGGAGATGACGCCGATCGATCCCTCGGTGGGGGAGTTCCGGGTGCACTACGCCGGCTTCTTCGATCCCGGCTTCGGCACTGACGAGGCGCACGGCAAGGGCTCGCGCGGGGTGCTCGAAGTCCGCAGCCACGAGACCCCGTTCATCCTGGAGGACGGCCAGACCGTGGCCCGCCTGGTCTATGAGCCGCTCACCGACCGACCCGCGCGGCTCTATGGCGACCTCGGGTCGCATTACCAGCGCCAGGGGCTCAAGCTATCCAAGCACTTCAGGGCCTGGGGCGAATAGTTACGGTCCTCGGCCCGAGACGGGGGATGCGATGCGTATCTTTCGCATGGTCGCGGCCAGGATCGTTCCCGGGTTCGTTCTCTGGGCTGCGATCCTGTTCGGGGGGCTTGGAGCGGCTGGCGCGGCGGGGGCTGCGCCGGCCCTCTGGGTTGTGAAGTCCGACCACGCCCAGATCTACCTGTTCGGCACCCTGCACGCCCTGTCGCCGGCCGCCGCCAGGTGGCGCACCCCGCTCTATGATCAGGTCTACGCCAAGGCCCAGACGGTCTGGTTCGAGACCGACGTGGCCGGCGCCGACCCCATGGCTCTCTCCAACCTGGTCGCCCATTACGGCGTCGATCCCGCCCGGCGGCTGAGCCAGAAGCTGCAGCCGCGGGAGGTGGAGGTGCTGCGCCGCCAGGCCGACCTGCCGCGCATCGACCACCTGCGCCCCTGGGCCGCGGCCCTGATGCTTTCCATGCAGCCGATGCTGGCCCAAGGCGCCCAGACCGAGGCCGGCGCCGACGTCACCCTGACGCGGGCGGCGCGGGCCGGCGCCAAGCCGGTGAAGTTCTTCGAGACCCTCGAGGACCAGGCCCGGCTGTTCGCCGACCTGCCGGAGCCGGCGGAGGTCCAGTACCTCACCGACGTCCTGAAGGCGCGGACCCGGCCGCAGCGCGGCCGGCCGCGCGGGGAGCCCCTGGAGCAGGCCTGGCTCGAGGGCGATCTCGCCCGGCTCGGCCCCGGCCTGGTGGGCGAGATGAAGACCCAGAACCCGGCGCTCTACCAGGCGCTGCTGGAGCGCCGCAACGAGGCCTGGGCCGAGACGCTCAGCCGCGAGCTGGCCATCGGCGCCAAGGTCGAGCTGGTCAATGTGGGGGCCCTGCACATGGTCGGCGACGACGGCCTGCCGGCCCTGCTGAAGGCCCGCGGCTACACGGTCGAACGGGTTCAATAGGTAAGTACCCACGACATAATGTCGTGCTTGCTTGACACATTCGCTGTGTCATGTTTCCTTGTCATCCAGACCGGATGGATTGACTTGGGAGTGATGACGATGGCGGCGGGCAGACGCGGATTGATACTCTCCCTGGCGATCATGGCGGGCCTGATGGCTGTCCTGCTGGCGTCGCGTGGCTGGGTGCAGGCCTCGGGCTTGTGGGGCGTCGGCATGGTCGAGGTCGTGATGGTCGCAGCGCTGTTGGCGTCGTCATGGGTATGGTGGCGTGGTCTCGACGAGGCGGCGCGCGAGGCGCACAAGTTCGCCTGGTGGTGGGGCGGCAGCGCGGCGCTCCTGGTCGTCGGACTTCTCCTGATCTTCGTGGTCAAGACCCGCGACGTCTCCCGCCTGCCGATGCCGGATGGCCACACCGACGCGGCGGCCTATGTCGTCGCGGGCGCGCTGGGCGTGATGCTGCTCGAAGTGGTGGGCTATGGCCTGGCGTGGCTTGGCTGGTGGATGCACCGCCGGTGAAGAACCGCCTGAAGGTGCTGCGCGCCGAGCGCGACTGGAGCCAGGCCGACCTCGCCAGGCGCCTTGAGGTCTCGCGCCAGAGCGTCAACGCCATCGAGACCGGCAAGTACGATCCGTCCCTGCCGCTGGCGTTCAGGATCGCCCGGCTGTTCGCCCTGCCGATCGAGGCGATCTTCGAGGACGGCTAGGCCGCGTCGCGCTTGTAGATCGAGGTCTTGGGCACCTCCATCACCCGCCGCATCATCGGCGTAAAGGCCTCCAGCGGCATGGATTCATAGGCCGGGTCGAAGCTGTTCTGGTCGTAGAGGTGGCAGAACTGGGCGCAGTGCTCGAAGTGCGGATGGCCGCGGTACTGCTCGCGCAGGTCCCGGTCGAGGCCGATGTAGTGGAAGAAATAGTAGCCCTGGAAGACGCCGTGCTTCTCCAGCAGCCAGTGGTTGGCCTCCGAGACGTAGGGCTTGAGGATCGCAGCCCCGAGCTCGGCGTGTGAAGCGGGCAGCAGGATGTCGCCGACGTCGTGCAGCAGGGCGCAGACCACATATTCCTCGTCGCGGCCGTCCTTGAACGCCCGGGTGG
>JAQGIX010000331.1 GCA_028290925.1 Phenylobacterium sp.
CTCCAGCGAAACGCGCACCCACCAGCCCACCGCCACCAGGACGATGGAGAGCAGGAACGGCACGCGCCAGCCCCAGGCCAGGAACTCCTTGTCGCTCTGCACCGCGGCCATGATCGCCAGGATCGCCGCGGCGATCAGGTTGCCGGCCGGCACGCCGACCTGCGGCCAGCCGGCCCACATGCCGCGCCGCTTGGCGTCGCCGTATTCCGCGGCCATCAGCACCGCCCCGCCCCACTCGCCGCCGACCGCGAAGCCCTGGACGAGCCTGAGCAGGGTCAGCGCGATGGGCGCCGCCATGCCGATGCTGGCGTAGGTCGGCAGCAGGCCAATGGCGAAGGTCGAGGCCCCCATCAGCACGAGGCTGACCATCAGGAGGCGCTTCCTGCCGATCCGGTCGCCGAAGTGGCCGAACACGATGCCGCCCAGCGGCCGGGCGACGAAGCCCAGGGCATAGGTGGCGAAGGCCAGCATGGCGCCGGTCAGCGGATCGGATTTCGGGAAGAACAGCTTGTTGAACACCAGCGCCGCGGCGGTGCCGTAGAGGAAGAAGTCGTACCACTCGATGGTGGTGCCGATCAGGCTGCCGAAGATCACCTTGCGCAGGGTGGCGGGCGTGGCGGCGGGCGGCGCGGCGGCCGCGGCGGTGGTGCTCAAGTGATCCTCCCCCAGGGCGCTTTGGATCCGGGCTTTCGCCGGCTCCGGCCCAGCATGCCCGCGTTCCGGCAAGCGGCCAAGCCGGGGCTCGGGCCGCCACGCCGAACTCAGCCCCGGAAGTTGCGGAAGGTGATCGAGTAACGGAGCCGGTCGACGGGCGGGATCGAATGCTCCCACTCGGTCCGCGCCGCGCCGGAGAGCAGATAGGCCGAGCGCGGCTCGAGGATCATCGACTTGCGCTCGAAGCCATCGGGCGTGCGGCGGCGCAGGCGGAAGGTGCAGGGCGCGAGCAGCGAGACGCCCACCACCTCGGCGAACACCGGCCGGTCGCGGTGCCAGCCGATCGGCGCGCCGGCCTCATACTTGTTGATCAGCACCTGCTGCAGATCTTCGGGCTTGTGGCCCGCGAGGCCCGCGGCGCCTTCGCGCAGCGGCAGGAGCTCCGGTGGAATGTCGTCAGCCTTGAGCAGATGGCTGCGGCTGAAGTCGTACTGCCAGCCGAAGGAAGCCACCTGTCGCCGGCCCTCGAAGCCGTGGAACTGGAAGGCCTTGAACGGCAGGGTGTCCAGCCAGGCCACGAGCCCGCGCTCCTGCGTTGGGCTCACGAACTCGGGGCGATAGAGGAAACCTTCCGGCAGGTCCGGCGGCAGATCGAACAGGCTGGCCTGGGTTGCTTTCGCCATGGCCCGATCCTAACGCGGTGGCCGCTTGCCACGATGCGGCCATTGCCGCGTTGATGGCTATGGCGGCCGTTTCCCGCGGGGACCTTGCATGCAGCTCGAATGCTTCACCACCATCGCCGACCCGCCGAAGCTGGTCCCGGGCCGGCCGGAGCGGAGCTGGATGGACGCCTTCGCCGGCCGCGCGCCCTACCGCTGTCTGCCGTTGACCATGGCCAACACCACCGGCTGGGAGATGCTCTGCCCGTTCGGCTTCACCGCGGAGTGGAACGGCGGGACGGCGACCTCCGCGATCCGCATCCTGCCGGACGCCGACTCCGGCGTGAAGGATCCGTCGGGCTTCGTGATGTCCCACTTCGCCTACGGAACGCTGACCTTCCACACCGGCTACCTGTTCCGCACCGACCCCGGCTGGGCGGTGATGGCGGCCGGCGCGCCGAACCACATCAAGCACGGCATCCAGCCGCTGACGGGCCTGGTCGAGACCGACTGGCTGCCCTTCCCCTTCACCATGAACTGGCTGTTCACGGCGCCCGGCCGGGTGCGCTTCGAGAAGGACGAGCCGTTCTGCTTCATCAATGTCGTGGAGCACAACAAGCTGGAGCGGTTCGAGCCGGTGTTGCGCGCCCTGGAGAGCGACCCGGAGCTGAAGGCCCAGTACGAGGTCTGGTCCTCATCGCGCGCGGAGTTCAACCAGCAGCTCAAGGCCGGCGACCCGGAGGCCCTGAAGCGCTCCTGGCAGAAGTTCTATTTCCGCGGCGAGCGGGTCGAGGGCGGCAAGGTCGCAAGCCACGTCAACAAGCGCCGGCTGAAGACGCCGGAGCCGCAACTCAGCGCGTCATCCGCCGCTCGTCGGAAGGACGATGCGGGGGACCCAAGCTGAATCCAAGAACCCAAGCGGCCGCTTGGGTGTCCGCGGATCGCTGGCGCGACCGCGGGATATCACCCTAACCGGCCGACCGCCGCCACCACCGCGGCGGTCTGCTCGACGATGACCATGTGGCCGGCCTCGGGGATGGAGACCAGCTCGGCGCTCTTGATCCCCTTCTTGAAGGCGTGCGCGTAGACCGGCGGGATCAGCCGGTCGCTGTCGCCCCAGACCACGACGGTCTTCGCCTTGATCCGGTAGAGCCGTTGGTGGAGCCCGCGCTCCGGGATGGGGAACAATATGCGGCCGGCCATGCCGAGCTGGCGGGCGTTGGCCACCAGGTACTGCTGCAGGAAGCCCGGGTCCTCGACGTCGCGTCCGGCGGTCATCAGCGCCGCGCCGGCCTTGGCGTCGTGGAACAGCAGCTCCGGCATCTCGTAGGGCAGGGTCGAGAACAGGTCGGGGATCGGGTGCTCGTCGTCCCACAGCCCGGCCGGGGCGATCAGCGCCAGGCGCGTCACGTCGTTGGGCGCAATCGCCGCCATCTCGGCCGCGATCATCCCGCCCATGGAGTGGCCGACGAGGATCGGGTCCCTGAGGCCCAGCGCCTCGACCACGTCCCAGGTGTGCAGGGTGAAATCCAGCATGTCGCGGATCTCGGGCGCCTCCTCGGAATCGCCGTAGCCCGGCACCAGCGGCGCATAGACGTGGTGGCGCGTGGCGAGCGCGTTGAGGAATGGGTCGTCGGCGGTCACTCCGCCCGGACCATGCAGGAAGACGAGGTCGGGGCCGGCGCCGCCTTCGAAGTAGCGGACCGGGACGTGCGGGGTCTGGACGGTCTTCAGGTCCATGATCGTCCTCTCCCTATTCCGCCGGAATGGGCGCGCGGGTCGGCGCGACCGGCAGCGAGCCGGGGGTCACCTGCTTGGCCAGCGGCTTGCACCAGAAGCGGTCGTCGTCGGCGTATTCCGGGAAGATGTTGCGCAGCTTCGGCATCACCTTCTCGGCGAACAGCTTGGTGGAATACATGCACTTTTCGGCCGGCATGTTCCCCACGTGCATCAGGCAGAAAACGTTGCCCACGTGCAGGCCCTTGATCATCTCCTCCATCCGTTGGCGCACGGTTTCGGGCGAGCCGGCGATCACGTGGCCCTGCTCGGTGAGGTCTTTCCAGGTCAGCTCGGCGAAGCCTTGGGGGCGGCCATATTGCGACAGCGCCCCGGTCTGGATGGTCTTGATGGTCCGGTAGCCCGGCGCGTCGGCGAAGCCCGGATAGACGTGCAGGCAGCGGTTATAGAAGTAGTCGATGTGCGGCGCGTAGAGCCGCTCGGCTTCCTCGTCGGTCTCGGCCACGCAGATGGTCTGGGCGAAGCCCGCGCGATAGGGGCTCTTGTCGGGCGCGCCGCGCTCCTCCACCCGATTCCAATAGCCGCTCATCAGCGCCTGGGCGCGGAGATAGCCGGTGAAGCTGAGGTAGGAGTAGGAATAGGTGTTGTCGATGCAGAAGTCGTAGGTCTCGACCGAGCCGCCGCCCGGGATGTGCACCGGCGGATGCGGCTGCTGGATGGGCCTGGGCCAGATGTTGACGTGCCGCAGCTTGTTGTAGCGGCCGTTGAAGGCGAACGGGTCGCGGGTGGTCCAGGCCTTGATGATCAGCTCATGCGCCTCGGCATACTTTTCCCGCGTCAGCGAGGGGATCTGGCCGTAGCAGAAGTTGGTGTCCATCGAGGTGCCGACCGGGAAGCCCGCCACCAAGCGGCCGCCCGAGATGCAGTCCAGCATGGCGAACTCCTCGGCCACCCTGACCGGCGGGTTGTAGAGGGCGATGGAGTTGCCCAGCACCACCAGGCCCACGTCCTTGGTGCGGCGGGCGAGGCCGGCGGCGATGAGGTTCGGGCTCGGCATGATGCCGTAGCCGTTCTGGTGGTGCTCGTTGACCCCGATGCCGTCGAACCCCAGGGACCCGGCGTATTCCAGCAGGTCCATGTAGGTGTTGTAGACCTCGTGGCTCTTCACCGGGTCGAACAGGCGCTGGTCGATGTCGACCCAGACCGAACGGTTCGTCTCCCGGAAGTCGTCCGGGAGGTAGGGCCACGGCATCAGGTTGAACCAGGTGAACTTCATCTGAGCGTCCTCCACGCCGTCTCTTCGGACGGCTGCCTGAACGACGATAACCCAATGCGGCGCGGCGCCAAGCCGAGTCCGCCATAGGCCGGCTCTATCCGATTCCATTGAAACATCGATTAGACCCCGAGGTCGCCGGGGGCGGACAACGTCACCTCACCACAACGGAGGACCGGCCATGGCCGACGACATCGACATCGGATTGGGAACCCAGGCGCGCGAAACCGTGACGGCCGGGCTCTCGAAACTGCTGGCCGACAGCTACGCGGTCTATCTGAAGACCCACGGCTACCACTGGAACGTGGAGGGGCCGAATTTCGCCTCCCTGCACACGCTGTTCATGGACCAGTACACCGAGATGTGGACCACCATCGACCTGGTCGCCGAGCGCATCCGCGCCTTGAGAAGCTTCGCCCCGCAGGGCTACCGCGCCTTCGCCAACCTCTCGGGCGTGCAGGACGGGAACCCCGAGCAGTCGTCGGAGGCCATGCTGGCCGAGCTGGTGGGCGACCACGAGGCCCTGGTCGCCAACGCCAGGGCGGCCCGCGTCGCAGCGGACGCGGCTGGCGACGACGTCACCGCCAGCCTGCTGGACGACCGCATCGAGGCGCACGAGAAGCACGCCTGGATGCTGCGGGCGAGCCTCGGTCGGCGGTAGCGAAAAACCTCGCGTTTCCGCCACGGCGCCACGCTATCCTCCTGGAGAGTAGGGGGAGGATAGCCGTGCGTGACCTGATCATCCGTAACGGGACCATCGTCGATGGCACGGGCGCCAAGCCCTTCATCGGCGACATCGCCATCGACGGCGATCGCATCGTGCAGGTCGGCGAGGTGGAGGGGCCGGCGCAGCGCGAGATCGACGCCAGCGGCCTGATCGTCACCCCCGGCTGGGTCGACATCCACACCCATTACGACGGCCAGGCGACGTGGGACGCGCTGCTGGCGCCCTCCAGCTGGCACGGCGTGACCACCGCCATCATGGGCAACTGCGGCGTGGGGTTCGCGCCTGTCCGGCCGGACGCCCACCAGTTCCTCATCGAGCTGATGGAAGGGGTGGAGGACATCCCCGGCGCGGCGCTCGCCGAAGGCATCGACTGGACCTGGGAGAGCTTCCCGCAATACCTCGACGCGCTGGAGGCCAAGCCGCGCGCCATCGACATCGGCGCCCAGGTGCCGCACGGCGCGGTCCGGGCCTATGTGCTGGGCGATCGCTGCAACACCGACTATCGGCCCGACGCCGGCGAGATCGCCCAGATGGCCGCGCTGGTGCGCGAGGGCGTGGCGGCCGGCGCGCTCGGCTTCTCCACCTCCCGCACCCTGCTGCACAAGGACAAGCAGGGCGTCCACGTGCCGGGCACCTTCGCCGGCTCCGACGAGATGCTGGCCCTGGGCCTGGCCATGAAGGGGCTGCAGCACGGCGTCTTCGAGATGGTCTCAGACCACCTGGGCGACGACGACGAGTGGCAGTGGGTTAAGGCCTTCGCGCAGCAGACCGGGCTGCCGGTGACCCTGGTGGCGACCTCGGCCGGCGCCTACGAGGGCGACAAGATGTACAACATCGCCGAAGAGGCCCGCGCCCAGGGCATGGACATCCGGCCGCAGATCGCCGGGCGCCCCACCGGCATCCTGCACGGCCTGACGTCCAGCTTCCACGTGTTCGCAGCCCACCCGACCTATCGCCGCGAGATCGCTCATCTGGACCTGGAGCAGAAGCTCGAGGCGATGGCCCGGCCCGAGATCCGCGCCGCCCTGCTGGGCGAGGAGAGCGCCATGCGCTCCGGCGCCATGGCCAAGGGCGCCGAGGAGCTGCTCTATCGCGTCTTCCCGCTGGGCGAACGTCCCGACTACGAACCCGACCGCGAGGCGAGCGTCGCCGGCCTCGCCGAGGCCGCCGGCGTGTCGCCGCTGGAGATGATGTACGACCTGCTGTTGCGCGACGGCGGGCGCGAGCTGTTCTACCAGCCGCTCGGCGCCTACGGGTCCTACAACTTCGACTTCTTCCGCAAGAACATGGAGCACCCGAACGTGCTGTTCGGCCTCTCCGACGGCGGGGCGCATTGCGGGGTGATCGCCGACGCCGGCATGCCGACCTTCATCCTCACCCACTGGGCGCGCGATCGGACGAAGGGCGAGAAGTTCCGGCTGGAATTCCTGGTCCGCAAGCTGAGCAGCGACACCGCCCGCGCCTATGGCCTGCACGACCGCGGCCAGCTCAAGCCCGGCCTGCTGGCCGACCTCAACCTGATCGACTTCACAGCGCTACGGCTGCACCGGCCCGAGGCGGTGAATGACCTGCCGGCCGGCGGCCGCCGGCTCGTCCAGCGGGCGGAAGGGTATCGCTACACCGTGAAGTCCGGCCAGGTGACCTTCGAGGACGGCCAGTCCACCGGCGCCCTGCCCGGGACCCTGGTGCGCGGCGGCCGCGAGGCGGTGATCCTGCAGGCCGCCGAATAGGTCGGCGCGTGGCGGGGCGACCAGGTTTCGTCGGCTGGAGCCTGGATCCGGACGAGCGCGAGGCGCTGCTGAAGCGCTTCGCGCCACGCTATCCAAACGTGGTGGCCGACCACGTCACCCTGAAGTTCGGCGACCGCGCGGCGGCCCTGCCCACCGAGACCGCGGGGGAGATCGTCGGCGAGGCCGACGACGGGGCCGGCGTCCAGGCCATGGTGGTGCGGATCGGCGGGACCACGGAGCGGCCGGACGGCTCCACCTATCACATCACCTGGTCGCTGGCGCCCGGGCGGCAGGCCAAGGAGAGCAACGACGTCATCGCTCGCGTCGGCTGGCGCGATCTGGGCCCCGCGCGGGTGACCCTGCACCCCCGCGCCTATCCGCGCTGAGCCCCACGGATTGGCAGCACTCTCGCCATAAGAGTGCTAACCAGCTGATTTTAGGGAACAAATCAGCGAATCACGCATACCCTTCATCTGCGCGGCGCCACCGCGGCCCGCGCGTCGGATCAACAGTTCCGAGGTATGCGAATGTTGGCGTCGCCGGAGTTCCGCAAACAGCTGGAAGGCTACGGCCTGACCACCGCGGAGATCCTCTACCGGATGCCCGACCATCCGAGCCTGCTGCAGAGCTACATCTGGCAGGACTACGACCTGTTCCCCGAGTTCCCGGTCCTGAAGAAGTTCCTGGATTTCTGGACCTGCACGCTGGAGGGACCGCTGTTCAAGGTGACGGTCGGCCACTGCAAGCTGATCAAGCCGGCGGAATTGAAGGCGCTCGGGGCCGAGTTCCGGATCCACTAGTCACCCAGCCTCGACATCGCCGCCTTTGGCATGGCGTGATGGCGGTCCCATTGCGAGGTCGCTGATTGCGCACGTTTCCGATCCTCTGCGCCGCGCTCGCGGCCCTCGCGCTCGCGGGCTGCCAGGGCAAGCCGCAGCGCCAGACCTGTCCCGCCGGCCGGCAGTGCCTGGAGTTCGGCCTCGACGTCGAACCCGCCACCCTCGATCCGCACAAGGCCAACCTGATCGAAGAAGCCTGGGTGATCGGCGACCTCATGGAGGGCCTGACCACCGACGGCCCGGACGCCAGCCCTGCCCCGGCCGGGGCGACCTCGTGGGAAACCAGCCCCGACGGCCTGACCTGGACCTTCCACCTGCGCCGCAACGCCCGCTGGTCGGACGGCGTGCCGGTCACCGCCGACGACTACGTGTTCGGCCTGCAGCGGGTGCTCGACCCGAAGGTCGCCTCCATCTACGCCTACCTCGTCTATGTCATCAAAGGCGGCCAGGCGGTCAGCGAGGGCAAGGCGCCAGCCTCCAGCCTGGGCGCCAAGGCGCTCGATCCCTACACCCTGCAACTCAGCCTGGAGCATCCCGCGCCCTACCTTCTGGAGCTCGCCAAGCACCAGAGCTTCTATCCGGCGCCGCGCCACGTGGTGGAGAAGTACGGCGACGGCTGGGTGGCGCCCGGCCGCTATGTCTCCAACAGCGCCTACAAGCTGGTCTCCTGGCGGCTCGGCGACCACATCGAACTCGCCAAGAACCCGCAATTCTACGACGCGGCCCACGTCTGCCTGGACCGCATCGACTATTTCCCCACCTCCGACGCCATCTCCGCCGAACGGCGCGTGCAGCGCGGTGAGATCGACATCTCCAACACCTTCCAGTCGAACCGCGTCGACCGGCTGAAGGCCACCATGCCGGCCTATCTCCACGCCCATACGGAGCTGGCCACGACCTATCTGTCGTTCAACACGCGCGATGTGGCGCCGCTGAAGGACCGGCGCGTGCGCCGCGCGCTTTCGGAGTCGGTCGACCGGGACTTCATCACGGCCAAGCTGCTGCGCGCCGGCCAGGCGCCGGCCTACGCCTTCGTGCCGCCGGGCGCCGCCAATTATCCGTTCGGGCCGAAGACGCGGTGGGCGGGCGAGCCGTTGGCGCAGCGCCAGGCCGAAGCGCGCGCCCTGCTGGCCCAGGCGGGCTTCACCGCGCGGCGCCCGCTGAAGCTGGAGATCAAGACCACCACCAACACCGAGAGCCTGCTGCTGATCCAGGCGGTCCAGGCCGACTGGCGCGCGATCGGGGTGGACGTCAGCCTCGTGCAGAACGATGGGCCGATCGCCTTCTCCGCCTACGCCAACCGCGACTTCCAGGTGGGCTTCATGTCCTGGATCGCCGACTTCAACGACCCCATGACCTTCCTAGGCCTGCTGAAGTCGGACACCGGGGCGCAGAACTACGGCGACTACAAGAACCCCGCCTACGACGCCCTGCTGGGAGCGGCCGACAAGGAGCCGGATGCGGTCAGGCGCGGCCAGATCCTGGCCCGCGCCGAACAGCTCATGCTGGACGACGAGGCGATGGTCACCATCTACTACAACGTGACCCGGGCGCTGGTGAACCCGCGGATCAGCGGCTGGGTGGACAACGCCGAGAACGTCCACCGCAGCCGCTGGCTCTGCATGAAGGGGTAGGGGCTTAGCCTCGACGCCACTCGTAGTGGCAATGGGTGCTGCCATTGTGTTTGGCGATCTGGTGGCCAGCCACCGCGCCGACGCCGGCGCCGATGAGGGTGCCGCCGGTCCTGCCGCCGCCATGGCTGACGGCGTTGCCCAGCAAGCCGCCGGTCACCGCGCCGACCACCGTGCCGGTGTTCTTGGCGCCCGTGCTCGCGCCGCAGACCTGCACGCGATGGCGATGGGGCTGCGCGCTGGCGACCATCGGGGCCGCGGCGACGCTCAGCGCGGCCACAACCAGGGACGCGGAGGCGATCAACTTGTTGGGCAAGGGGGTATGCTCCTTCGATTACAGCGACACGCTCGGGCCTAAACCCGCCGCGCACGGTTAAGGTTGCTTCCTTCGGCCGTATAGGCCGGCATTCGGAACCTAAGGGCCTCTACCGGCTTTTTTCGGGCAGCGCCGGCCAGACCCCCCAAAACGCCGGCAGCCTGGAGGAGACCCTATGTCAGTCCTTGCCTGGATCGTTCTGGGCCTGATCGCCGGCTTCATCGCCAGCAAGCTCGTGAACAGGGCGGGCGGCAACCTGTTGCTCGACCTCGTCCTGGGGGTCGTCGGCGCGTTCGTCGGCGGCTTCCTGTTCACCCGCTTCGGCGCCGCCGGTGTCACGGGCCTGAACATCTACTCGATCCTCGTCGCCATCGTCGGCGCCGTGGTTGTGCTGTTCATCTACCATGCCCTCGTGGGCCGCCGAGCCCTATAGCGGCGACCGCGCCGGCCTGGCCGGAACCATGAGCAGAGTTCGGAAAGCCCCGCCGGCGACGGCGGGGCTTTTTGCGTAGGTCCGATCGTCGGGTCGCCTCACGTGACAGCTTGCACGAATGTCGCATCTGCGGGCTAGCTTCACCGCACAGAGGCAACGGCGGGCTCTTCGATGATCGACAGGCGTCTTGCGATCGCGGCCTTGGCCGCCGCGCTCACCCTCGGCGCGGGCGGCGCCACGCGCGCCGCCGAGCTGCAAGTGGGCGAGCCGACGCCCACCGGCCAGGCGATCACGCCCACGGCCGCGCCGGGGGCGCTGTTCCAGGCGCTCAACCCGGACCTGCCCGACCTGCCGGGCTTCACCGCGGGCCAGGCCTCGGCCGTGGCCCTGTCGCCGGACGGCAAGACCCTGCTGATCCTGACCAGCGGCTTCAACCGCAACCTCGGCGCCGACGGCAAGGCGATCCCCAGCCAGTCCAGCGAATATGTCTTCGTCTACGACGTCAGCGGGCCCGCACCGGCCAAGCGGCAGGTGATCCAGGTGGCCAACACCTTCCTAGGCCTCGGCTGGGCGCCGGCCGGCGACCGGTTCTACGTCTCCGGCGGGATGGACGATTCCGTCCTCGAGTTCGCCACGGCTCCGGGCGGTTTCAAGGCCGCGCGCAGTTTCCCGCTCGGCCACAAGGCGGGCCTCGGGCTGATGGTGAAGCCGGAGGCGGCGGGCCTGGCGGTCAGCCCCGATGGCCGGCGGCTGCTGGTCGCCAATATCCAGAACGACTCCGTCAGCCTGATCGACCTGGAGACCGGGGCGGTCTCCGAGCGCGACCTGCGGCCGGGCCGCAACGATCCCAAGCGCGTCGGCCAGCCGGGCGGCAGCTATCCGCGGGCGGTCGCCTGGACCTCCGACCGCAAGGCCTATGTGGCCAGCGAGCGGGACCGTGAGATCATCGGGCTCGGCGTCTCGCGCAAGGGCCTGGCCCTCCGCTCGCGGATCCACACGCGCGGCCAGCCGGTGTTCCTGCTGGCGAGCGGCCGGTCGCGCAGGCTCTACGCCGCGCTGGACAACACCGACGCGGTCGCGGTGATCGATCCGGTGAGCGACCGGGTGATCGAGGAGATCCCCACCGCCGCGCCGAAGGCCCTGGCCGCCCGCATCGGGCCGCTCGGCGGGGCCGGGACCAACAGCCTGGCGCTGTCGCCCGACGGCCGCACCCTGCTGGTGACCAACGGCGGCGAGAACGCCGTGGCGGTTATCCGGCTCTCCGCGCGCGCTGCGGCCCTGGCCGAGCGCGCCCAGGGGAAAAAGCCGCTGCGGCATCGCGGCGGCCCGGATGATGACGACAATCAGCCGAAGCCCGGCGACGGGGCCTCGGAGGTCGTGGGCCTGATCCCCACCGGCTGGTATCCGACGGCGGTGGCCATGCGCCCGGACGGCCGCCAGCTCTATGTGGTCAACGGCAAGAGCAACGCCGGCCCCAATCCCGCGGGCTGCCGCAACAACCTGTCCATCGGCAAGGAGTCGCGCAACAGCTGCGGCGCGACCAACAGCTATGTCTGGCAGCTGGAGAAGGCGGGCTTTCTGACCCTGCCGGCGCCCGGCCCGGCGGAGCTTGGCCGGCTGACCCGTCAGGTGGCGGCCAACGACCGTTGGCCCGGGGCCCGCGAGGCTGGCCGCGGCGAGGCGACCATGGCCTTCCTGCGCCAGCACATCCATCACGTGATCTACATCGTGAAGGAGAACCGCACCTACGATCAGCTGCTTGGCGACCTGGAGGTCGGCGATGGGGATCCGAAGCTCGCCATCTTCGGCCGCGCGATCACCCCCAACCAGCATGCCCTGGCCCGCGAGTTCGTCGACCTCGACCGGTTCTTTGACTCGGGCGAAAGCAGCAACACCGGCTGGAACTGGACCACGGCGGCGCGCACCAACGACTGGACCGAGCGCGAGGCGCCGGTGAACTACGCCGTGCGCGGGCTGCAGTACGATCAGGAGGGGGCCAACCGGAACGTCAATGTGGGCTACGCCACCACGGCGGAACGCCGGCGGGCCAACCCCCTGAGCCCCAACGATCCGGACCTGCTGCCGGGCCTGGCCGACGTGGCGGCCCCGGACGGACCGGGCGGCGAGGCCGGCGCGGGCTACATCTGGGATGGCGCGCTGCGGGCGGGCTTGAAGGTCCGCAACTGGGGCTTCTACGGCGACCTCGTGCGCTACGACAAGGACGCCGGGGCCGCGATCATCCCGCTGGACCGGGAGCCCTGGAAGACCAAGCGCACGGTCTACTATCCGACCAAGGCCGCGCTGGCGCCGATCAGCGATCCCTACTTCCGGGCCTTCGACCAGGCGTTCCCGGACTTCTGGCGCTATCGGGAATGGGAGCGGGAGTTCGACGGCTTCGCCAAGGCCGGCCAGGCCCCCAACCTGATGCTGGTCCGCTTCCCGCACGACCACACGGGCTCCTTCGGCCAGGCCATCGACGGGGTCAACACCGTGGAGACCGAGCTCGCCGACAACGACTATGCGGTGGGCATGCTGGTGGAGAAGATCTCCAGGAGCGCCTTCGCCAAGGACACCCTGATCTTCGTGATCGAGGACGACGCCCAGGACGGTCCCGACCATGTGGAGGCCCATCGCTCGATCGCCTTCGTCGCCGGACCCTATGTGAAGCGCGGCAAGGTGGTCAGCACCCGCTACAATACGGTCGACATGGTCCGCACCATGGAGGCGGTGCTGGGCATCGCCCCGCTCGGCCTGAACGACGCCATGGCCGAGCCGATGACCGAGGTGTTCGACGTGGCCGGCTCCGCCGATTGGCGCTTCGAGGCGCGGATCCCCCCGGTGCTCCGCTCGACCCAGCTGCCGCTGCCGCCCGCCGGGGCGCGGGAGGCGGCCTGCATCGTTCGGCCGTCGCGCAACGCCGCGTACTGGACCGCGGCCATGAAGGGCCAGGACTTCAGCGGCGAGGACCGGCTGGACACCGCCGCCTTCAACCGGGCGCTCTGGCGGGGCCTGCGCGGGGCGGAGCCCTATCCGGACGCTCGGGCGGGCGCCGACCTGCGCGACCACCGGCCCGAACGGCTGGCGGGGGTGAAGGAGCCGGGCTGCGCCTCCTGAGGACCCGGCGTCCGGCAACCGGCCGGCAAGACCTGGTTCCACGCCGCCGGCGCGCCCGGCGGACGATCGGGCGCGTGCCCTAGCGGCCTTCGAACTTCGGCGCGCGCTTCTCGCGGAACGCCGCCACGCCCTCGCGGACGTCGGCGCTGGGATTGGTGATCATCACCGCCATCTGGGCGTCGACCAGCGAGGCCTCGAGGCTGGTCTCCATGGCCTTGGCCATCATCATCTTGGTCAGCCGAACGGCGAGCGGCGCCTTGGCCGCCAGGATCTCGCAGATCAGCAGGGCGTGGGGCTCCAGGGCCCGGGCCTCCACCACCTCGGTCACCAGGCCGAGGCGCTCGGCGGTCGCCGCATCGTAGATCTCGTGCAGCAGGCTCATCTTCAGCGCCCGGTCGAGCCCCATGGCGTGCGGGAACAGCCACGCGCCGCCCTCGTCGGGCAGCAGGCCCACCTTGTTCGAGGTGTCGCCCAGCTTGGCGGTGTCGGCCGCGATCCGCAGGTCGCAGGCCAGCGCCAGCGCCAGGCCGCCGGCCACCGCATAGCCGCGGATCATCGCCACCGACGGCTTGTCCAGCCGCCGCAGCGCCAGCACCACCGCCTGCATGCCGTCGCGCATCTCGCGGCCGAAGCCCAGGGGTTGCCCGCGCACGCTGCGCGAATGCTCCGGATCATCGCCTGCGATGTCGCCGCCGGTGCAGAAGGCCCGCTCCCCGGCGCCGGTGAGCAGCAGCACGCGCAAGGCGTCGTCGTCCTTGAAGGCGGCGATCGCGGCCTGCAGCTCCTGGGTCATGCGGAAGGAGTAGGCGTTCATCGCCTGCGGGCGGTTGAGCGTGATGCGGCCGACCCCTTCACGTGGGGTATCGCAGAGGATGGTCTGATACTCTTCCGTGAACATCGGCATCCCCTCGCGTCGCTGGACCCTACCGGCGGGGCCAAGCGTCTCACGGTCGTTCCCGCAGGATCAAGGCGGCGGACCCAGAAAGCCGTCGCCAACCCGCGTGCCGGCGCGCAGGGTTGGGCTTACAGGATTGTGACCTTCCCGCAATGTGCTCGCCGTATGGCGCCGGCACGGTGAGGGTCTAGGAGACGCCCATGCGACCTGCCGCCCTGGCCCTGCTGTCCGCCCTACTCGCCGCCAGCGCCGCACACGCCGGGCAGCCCGCGGCGGCCGACGCGCCCGTGGCCTCGAGCCCGCCGCCCAGCGTCGCCGAGCAGATCGACGCGTTCATCAAGGCCTCGCCGGTTCCCGCCCTGCCGCAGGACGCCGCGCCGGGGGCCACGAGCACGGCGGACGAGCGCAAGGTCCATGGCGTCGTCGAGCTCGGGGTCGGCTCCAACGGCTATCGCCACGCCTACATCCAGTCCGACATGGCGCTCGGCGAGCACGGCTCGCTGAGCATCGCCGTGGACGACACCCGCTTCAACGGACGCTTCGGCCAATACCGCAACCAGGGCCTCGGCATCGGCCTGGCCTTCGGCGAGGCCGCCCGCGACGGAGGCCGCTGCCGCCGGCTGGGCGAGGTGACGACGCCGCTGGACGCGCCGTCCTACGCCATCTCCCGGCCCTCGCGGATCTGCAGCGACTCCGACCTGGCCTCGCCCACGCCGCGCTGACCGCCGTCTCAGAATTGCAGGTGGGCGGTCAGCCGCAGGTCGTAGATCGCCAGGCCGTCCCGCAGCTCGCCGCCGCCTTCCACTGCGAAGCCGCCATAGCCGTTCTCGCCCTTGAACGACAGGCGGGCGGCGAAGCCCTGGCCCCCGATCTGCTCGGCCGGGACGACGAACTGGGCGCCGCCTGAGGCGAACTGGGCCGTGGTGGCGCCGAGCTTCTCGCTGACCACGTCGCGGTAGCCGATCAACAGCTCCGGCCCCCAGGTGGCCTGCTCGCCGAACACCGTCCCGATGGCCACCCCAGCGAAGCCGGAGGTCCGCGAGCTGGTCCGCTGCGCCAGGATGAGGTCCACCCCGGCGCCGCCGCCGCTCTCGGTGTGCCCGGCCTCCGAGAGCTGGGCGTAGTCGACCGCCAGTTGCGGGCGCAGGAACACCGGACCGAGCTCGGCGTCGTAGGCGACGTGGAACCGGCCGCTCGCCGTCCAGCCGTTCCAGCGGCTGCTGGCAGTCGCGGCGAAGCCGGTGCTGGTCGCCGGGTTGATCGCCACGGCGCGGTCGCCGGTCATGCTCAGATAGCCGCCGGCCACCCGGGCGTTGGCCGAGAAGCGGCCGGCCGAGGCGCGCCAATAGAGGCCGCCCTCCAGGGTTTCCGCGGTGAGCTTGCCGGTGTCCGCCTGGGCGAGCTCACGAACCTGGCTGGAGCTGGCGCCGAACGTCAGGCCAAGGATCGCCAGCGGTGACAACGCCGCCTCATAGCCGCCCACCAGGCCGACGCCCCAGGCGCGGTAGCCCGGCAGGCCGTCGCGGGCGTTCTCCGAGGCGCCGAAGTTGAGCTCCTGGACCCAGGCGCCGCTGAACGCGCCCTGCCGGTCGTCCAGCGCACGGCCCACCGCATCGCCTTGCGCCGCCGACAGCTGGAAGATGGCGCTCGAGCGGCTGGGCAGCAGCTGGTTGTAGGCCGCCTGGAAACCCGAGCTGTCGGTCTGGGCGAGGATCGCGTCGCGCAGCGGCGCCTGCCGGTCGACGGCCTGCAGCACCGGATCGAGCGCGGCCGCCGCGGCGGTCGACAGCCCCAGCTGGTCGGCGGTCTTGCGCGTGACCACGGCCGACACCGTGCCCTGGGCGGCGCTGGTGCTGAGGCTCACGCCGTAGAGGAAGGGCGCCGCGCCCAGCAGGCTGGTGTCGAGGGTCCCGGCGGTGAGCTGGCTCGCGTGGATCAGGGTGTAGGTCGCGGCGCCCTGCTGCAGCGAGGTGAACCGCAGGCCGAGCTTGGCGCCGTCGCTGAGCGTCGCCGGGCCCGCCACGTTGAGGGTGGTGTTGGCGCCGGCCGCCGGATCGACGGTCAGGGTCAGCGCCGACTGGCCGCCGAGGTTGAGGCTGGTGAGGTTGAGCGTGTTCGTGCTGTTGATCTGCAGCGCGCCCGAGCCGATCGACAGGGCCAGGGTGCCGCCCTGGGCGGTGAGGGCGCCGGTCACCTTGGCCCCGCCGCTGATGTTCAGGACGTTGGCGCCGGCGCCGAAGGCGATGTCGCCGGTGACCGTCCCGGCCTGGATGTCGGCGTGGTCGTTCCCCGAGCCGAACAGCACCTGGCCGGTGATGCTCGGCGGGGTGGTCCCGCCGCTGGCGTCGTACTGCAGCAGCGAGACGCCGCTGGTGTTGGCCGAGACGTCCACCGCGATGGTCCGGCCGGTGGCGACCGAACCCGTGGGCGCGCCGATCGAGGCGGCGATGGTCCGGATGTTCTGCAGACTGGTCAGCGTGCCGGACAGGTCCTGGATGGCGATGGCGTCGCCGCTCGTCCCGTTCACCGTGGCCGTGATGCTGGAGGAGTTGGCCAGGGCGGGCAGGTTGGCGCCGGCCTGGATCAGCAGGCCGCGAGCGGTGTTGCCAAGAGCGTTGGTGATGCTGGCGGTGATCGCGCCGTCGTTCTGCAGCAGCGGCACGTTCGCCCCGCTCAGCAGCTGCACGCCGGTGGCGTCGGCGATCACGCTGGTGGCGATCGCCGAGCCGGTGATGTGCAGGCCGCCGCCGGTGTTCACCGCCCCGCCGCCGGCCACCCCGATCCGCACCGCCGTGGCCGAGACGTTGTCGTAGACCCCGGCCCCCGAGGCCGTGCCGCGGATCTCGATGCCGAAGGCGTCGGTCCCGGTTCCCACATTGCCAAGGGTGATGTCGCGGCCGACCGCGCCCACTTGGAGGCCGGGCGCCGCGCTGCTGGTCGCCACCACCCCCAGGGTGTCGATCAGCACCCCGCCGCCGACGCTGCCCGCCACCGAGACGGCGGGTCCCCCCTGCAGCAGGTCGCTGGCGATCAGCTTGGCCACTGCGGTCGCATCGGTGCTGCGGATCGGCACGCGATAGCCGGTGGCGCTGACGCTGCCGTTCACGGTGAAGGCGCCGGCCACGTCGCCGCCCACCACCACGCCCTGCGCGCCGAGGCCCTGGGCGCTGATCGCGCCGCCCGCCGTCACCGAGCCGCTCACCGCCCCCGTGCGCACCCCGACGGCGCGGTCGCCGGCCACCGTCACCGAACCCAGGCTCGACAGCGAGCCCTGCAGGCTGCCCTCCAGCGATATGCCGGCCGAGTCATTGCCCTGGACGGTGATCGTCCCGGTGGCCAGGTGGTTGATGTCGCCGATGAACGGCTGGCTTCCGGTCAGCCGGATGCCGAAGCGGTTCGCGCCCGTCGCGAACGGACCGTCGAGAACACCGTCGCCGTTGGTGTCCGCCGCCGTGGTGGTCTCGTTGATGGTGATGGTCCCGGCGTTGGACACCGAGCCGGTATGGCCGCCCAGCACCAGGATGCCGGTGGCGTCGCTCTTGTCCTGGATCTGGATCGTGCCGCTGTTGGAGACGGTGTTGTCGCTGTCCACGGTGACCGCCGCGCCGGACGGGGGCTTCACCGAGGCGCCGCTGTTGATCACCACATTGTCCGCCGCGCCGTTGTTGGCGCTCGAGGTGTTGATCGGCGTCGTCCGGTCGTTGGACACGGTGCTGTCGGCGAAGGCCTGGGTCGCCCAGATCAGGGCGGAGAGGCTGACCAGGGAGGCGCCGATCTTGCGGGGGTTTCCACTGGCGGCTCGACCGCCGTTCGGACCACGCGGCGGAAATTTCCCAGTCATTCAAAACACCTCCAAGACTTCGAAGATGTCTCTGATTTGAATATGTCCCCTGGATGTCCCGGATTTGTGGAAAATTCATGTTTCGAGGGTCTAGTTGTCAGTACTGTTTCATCTTTGACTCGGCTGTTGAAACAATCGTTGAATCTTGTGCTTTGCCTCGAACTTGCAACGGCCCTGGCTGACCGCCGGCCCTTCGACCGCGCGGCGTTCGGGAGCCACCACGAGGCAAAGCCATGCAAATATCAGGAAGTTCAAGCACTTATGGTGCGGATCAGACGCAGCGTCTGCTCGCCATGCTGCTGCAGGACCAGCAACCCGCTGGGCAAGAGATGCCGGGTTCCAGCAACTCGACGACGCCCGCGAGCCCGGCTCCGACCCCGCCGGCCGGCGGCGCCCAGCTGGCCTCCTCAACCCTGTCCGGGCTGCTCGCGGCCCAGCAGTCGCAGCCGCCCTCGGCGTCGGACCTCGCCGGCCAGATGATCGCCGCCCTCGACACCAATGGCGACGGCAACCTCAGCGCCGACGAGATCACCTCGGCGCTCAGCAACGATAAGGCGCTCTCCGGCGACCAGGTCTCGGCGGCGGTGAACAAGCTCGACACCAACGGCGACGGCAAGCTGAGCAGCGCCGAACTGCAGGCGGGCCTGCAGACGGCCCAGGCTCGGCCCGGCGGCCATCACCATCATCACGCCGCGGCCGCCAGCTCCGACGTGGCGACCCAGCTGGTCTCGACCGCCGACAGCAACGGCGACGGCCAGCTCAGCGTGGCCGAGATCAACGGCGCGCTCGGCGGTGGCGCCAATCCCAGCGACGCGCTCACCACGGCGGTGGCCAAGCTCGACGCCAACGGTGACGGTTCACTGAGCGCGGCCGAGCTGACGGCCGCGCTGGACGCCTTCCGCTCGGCGCATCACAATCAGGGCCAGAGCGTCCAACCGGCCACGACGACCGTGACCGCCTGAGGTCCGCGCGGCCGGAGCCGTCTGCGGAGGGCTTCGGCCGCGGCGAGGCGATTGGCTGCCGCCGCCGCTACAGGTGGTCGCAGGGCCATGGAATTATGGCGCGACGGTTATCGGGCCGCCACAATTAGGCCCAAGGACAATCGCCGATGAATTCCCTGTCGCACAACGTCCCGCCCGCGCGACATATCCTCGTCGTGGACGACGACCGGCAGCTCCGCGAGCAGGTGGTCGAGTACCTCGGCGACCACGGATACAACGTCGCCGCCGCCACCGACGGGGCCGAAATGGAGCGCCTGCTGGCCGCCGCGCCGGTGGACCTCGTGATCCTCGACGTGATGATGCCCGGAGAGGACGGGCTGTCGATCTGCCGCCGGATCTCCGCCGACGGCGGGCCGGCGATCATCATGGTCAGCGCCATGGGCGAGGAGGTCGACCGCGTGCTGGGCCTCGAGCTCGGGGCCGACGACTATCTCGCCAAGCCCTGCAGCCCGCGCGAGCTGCTGGCCCGCGTGCGGGCGGTCTTCCGCCGGCTGGAGGAGGCCCGCCGCGGCGGGCCGCCGAAGGGCCGGACCTACCAGTTCAACGGCTTCCTGGTGGACACCCTTCGCCGGCAACTGCGCGGGCCGAACGGCGCCACGATCCTCCTGACCTCCGGCGAATATTCGCTGCTCAACGCCTTCCTTGACCATCCGCAGCGCATCCTGTCGCGCGACCAGCTGCTGGAGATCGCCCGCGGCTCCCAGGTGGACGTGTTCGACCGCGCCGTGGACGTGCAGATCAGCCGCCTGCGCCGCAAGCTGCACTCCTGCGTCGAGGTGGAGATCATCAAGACCGTGCGCGGCGTGGGCTATCTGTTCGACACCCGAGTGGTCCGGCCTTGACCGAGCCGGCGCCCAGGTGGCGGGCGCGGGCGCCGATCGGCCTGCAACTGGTCGCCCTGCTGCTCGCCAGCCTGCTCGCGGCGCAGCTGATCACCTTCGCGATGATCGCGGTGATGCCGCCGCCCCGGCCGCAGATCTATCGCGCCTTCGAGATCGCCGCGGCGCTCAAGGGCGGCGCGGTGACCCCGCGGCTCGGCCGCCCGCTGGTGCGGACCTTCGAGCCGCAGCTCTCCACCGCGCTCGCCCGCCCCGACGCCACCGCCGGTGGCCGCTCGGCCCTCGCCCTGGCCTCGGAACTGGGCGTTCCAGCCGCCGAGGTGCGACTGCTCACCCACGAGCGCCGCCCGCCCTGGGAACGGCCGAGGGGCATGCGCGGCCCGCGCCCGCCGGGGGCGCCGCCGTCGCAATGGTCCGTGCAAGGCGGACGCGAACCGTTCGACCGCGGCGCGAGGTTCGGCGGCGGGCGCTGGCCGGCCGCCGACATCCCGATCTTCGGCGACGTCGAGGCCGCGGTGCGCCGCCCCTCCGGCGACTGGGTCGTGGTGCGCTCCCAGCCGGAAGCCTTCCCCACCGAGTGGGAGCGGCGCATCCTGATCTGGCTGGCCGCGGGCTTCCTGCTGGTCGCCCCGGCCGGCTTCCTGTTCGCGCGGCGGATCACCGCGCCCCTGAAGAAGTTCTCCGAGGCCGCCGACCGGCTGGGGCGCGATCCCACGGCGCCGCCGCTGACACTGTCCGGGCCCGCCGAGATCGGCCTGGCGGCCCGCGCCTTCAACGAGATGCAGGCCCGGTTGCGGCGCTACATCGAGGACCGCACGGCCATGGTGGGGGCGATCTCCCACGACCTGCGCACGCCGCTGGCCCGCATCCGCTTCAAGATGGAGCGCGCCCCGGCGCCCCTGCGCGACAGCGTGCTCGCCGACGTCGCCCAGATGGAGCAGATGATCGGCGACGTCCTGGCCTTCATCCGCGACGAGGGACAGCCGCGGCAACGCGAACGGCTCGACCTCCTGTCGCTGGTGGAATGCGTCGCCGACGACGCCGCCATGCTGGGCGGTGACGTGGAGATCGACGAGGCCCAGGCGCTCACCGTCGAGGGCGACCCGGTGGGCCTGCAGCGGCTGTTCGCCAACCTGGTGGACAATGCGGTGAAGTATGGCGCCGGCGCGCGGATCGCGGTGCGCCAGGACGGCTGCAACGCCATCGTCAGCATCGCCGACTTCGGCCCCGGCCTGACGGCCCCCGAGATCGAGAAGGTCTTCCTGCCGTTCTACCGCACCGACGCCTCGCGCAACCTCGACAAGGGCGGCGTGGGCCTCGGCCTGCCGATCGCCCGCGCCACCGCCCGCGCCCACGGCGGCGACGTGGAGCTGTCCTCGGACGGCGACGGCGCCATCGCCCGGGTGAGCCTGCCCCTGGCGATCTAGAGGCCGAACCTGGCGGCCGGGTCGCCGGCGAACTCGCGCGGCCCGATGTGGCTCAACGCACTGCGCGTATCCAGCCAGACCTCGCCGCCGATCGCGCGCCAGCGGCGGCAGAAGGTGTAGTCCTCGCTGAGATATTCGCGGCTCTCGGGGTCCACCATGCAGTCGAACAGGGCGTACTGATTGGGGCTGCCGCTCGGCTGCGCGCGGTCGTGCGCGGCGGCGTAGCGGGTCTCCGGATAGGCCGCGATCATCCGCTCCAGGGCCTCGCGCTTGATCAGCATGAAGCCGGTGCCGGCGAACTCGGCCGTGACGAAGCCGTCGATCGAACGCCGGCGATCGTCGGAGAACGGCGCCCCGACATAGTGGATCTGGGCGGTCTGCAAGGGCTCGCCGGCGCCGACCCGCGCGGCCACGGCGTCGCCGTATTGCAGCACCTTCAGCGGATACATTCCGGCCACCACCTCTCGGTCGAAGGACAGCAACCGGGCGACCTGCTCGAGCGTGAAGCCGATGTCGGCGTCGATGAACATCATGTGGGTCATCGCCGGATTGTCGAGGGCGGTGGCCATCAGGGTGTTGCGGGCGCGCGGGACCAGGGAATCGTTGCCCAGCAGTTCGATGGTGACCGCCATCCCGTCCCGGGCCGTCGCCAGCAGCAGCGCGCAGATCGACTGCATGTAGCGCTGGGTGACGAGACCGCCGTAACAGGGCGTGGCGACGATCAGGTGCGAGGCGTGCGCGGTCAAGGAGAGCCCTCCAGGTGAAGCGGAGGCGACTCACCCGCCCCGTCGTCGGTCAGGCTCCGCAGGGATTGCGGCGCGGCCATTGCCGCGGCGTTTCAAGTCCGACGATGTCGGCGGGGTTTTCTTAGCCAGGTGACGGCGCCGGCCGCGCGCGGCATGATCGGTCCGGGGACGTGGGGGAAAGCCGATGGCGGCCGTGGCCGGGAAAATGACGTGGCGCGCCAGCGCCGGCCTGGTGGTCTTCGTCTGCTTCCTGATCGCTGCGATCGAGGGCTACGACATCCAGGCCTTCGGCATCGCGGCGCCGAAGCTGGTCCCGCAGCTCGGCCTCAACCCCGGACAGCAGGGCTGGGCGGCGAGCGCGGCCACCATCGGCCTGGTGCTGGGGGCGCTGGTGGGCGGCTGGCTCTCCGACCGGATCGGCCGCAAGCCGGTGCTGATCGGCTCGGTGGCGGCGTTCGGCCTGTTCTCCCTGGCCACGGCCGCCAGCTCTTCCTACGAGACGCTGCTCCTGGCGCGGTTCGCCACCGGCCTGGGCTTCGGCGGGGCCATGCCCAACCTGGCGACCCTGGCCGCCGAGATCAGCCGGCCGGAGCGCCGCGGCGCCACCCTCACCGCCATCTTCTGCGGCATGCCGGCCGGCGTCATCGTGGCCGCCCTGACCGCCCGGCTGGCCGGCGCGAACCTGGACTGGCGCAGCATCTTCCTGGCCGGCGGCCTGGTCCCGCTGGCGCTGATCCCGGTGGCGATCCTGCTGTTGCCGGAAACGCGGCCCGCGCGGGAGCCTGCGGCCGACCGCAACCTGCTGCGCGCCCTGCTCGGCGAGAAGCGCGCCGCCTCGACGCTGCTCCTCTGGGCGGTCTTCGTGCCCAATGTGACGATCCTCTACCTCTCGCTGAACTGGCTGCCGACCCTGGTCGTCGACAAGGGGCTGCCGGCCTCGGAAGGCTTCGCCGCGGCCATGGCCTTCAACCTCGGCGCGGTCATCGGAACCCTGGCGCTGGGCGCGGCCACCGACCGGCTGGGGTGGCGCTGGCCGCTGGCGCTGGCCTACCTCGCGCTCGCCGCCGCGATGGGCGGCCTGGCGCTCGCCGTCCACGCCGGCGCGATCTTCGCGCTGTCGGCCCTGGCCGGATTCCTGGTGGTCGGCGCGCAGTTCGCGCTCTACGCCCTGCCGCCGCAGCTCTATCCGCCGCAGCTGCGCGCCGCGGGCACGGGGGCGGCCATCGGGGTCGGTCGCATCGGCTCGATCGCCGGCCCGCTGATCGCCGGCGGCCTGCGCAGCGCCGGCGCGACGCCGGGCGAGGTGTTCCTGGCCATGACGCCGGTGGCCCTCGCCGCCGCGATCTTCCTGGTGATGCTGAGCCGCGTGGCGCGCAGCGAGGCCGCTTAGTCCGGCGCGGTGCGGTCGATGGCGGAGAGGGAGGGATTCGAACCCTCGATACCCTTTCGAGTATGCCGCATTTCGAGTGCGGTGCTTTCAACCACTCAGCCACCTCTCCGAGCCGGTGCGGGGCCTTGATCGAGGGGCCCGCCGAGTGAGCGGCGGAACCTAGTCAAACGGCTCGGCTGCTGCAAGCTCCCGATCAGCGCGGATACAGCACCATCTGGGTGCAGCGGAACAGCGCCATGGTCTTGCCGGTGGTCTCGTTGACCGCCTCGGCGTCCCACACCTGGGTCGTGCGCCCGCCGTGCGCCAGCCGGGCGGTGCAGGCGACGCGATCGCCTTCCTTGGCGGTGCCCAGGTAGTTGGCCTTCAGCTCGATGGTGGTGAAGCCGCTCGCCCCCTCAGGCAGCGAGGCCATGCAGGCGTAGCCGCAGGCGGAGTCCACGAGGGCGATCACCGAGGCGGCGTGCAGGAAGCCGTTGGGCGCCATGTGGCCCCGCGTGACCGTGAAACGGCCCGCGGCGCGGCCGGTCGCCACCTCATCCCATTCGATGCCGAGCTCGCCCGGCAGCGTGCCTTGCTGGCGCTTGGTGAACTCCGCCGCCTGGTTGCCGTCCATCATCGCGAAATCCCTCCCGGCCGATCGCACAACGTGAGGTGGGCGGGCGCCGCCGGGGAAGGCAAGGCCCGGGTCCCTAGAACCGCGCCGTGATCGCAACGCGCGCCGAGCGCGGCTCCAGCGGATGGATGTGGATGTCCTCGACGCCGCCCGCCGGCTCGCCGGGCAGCCGGTCGGCGTAGAAATAGTCGGCCGCGTCGTCCTTGGAATCGAACAGGTTGAAGACGTCCAGCTGCACGCGAAGCTTGCGCGTGAGCTTGTAGCCCGCGTTGAGGTTCACCTCCCGGTAGCCCGGCGAGCGGCGGGAGTTGTCGGCGATCAGGGCGTGGGGCCCGAGGTCGCGGACCTCCAGGGCGCCAAACCAGGGGCCGAGGTTGTCCACCAGCACGCCCGCCGAGACCACCCGGGCCGGTGCGTCCTCGATGTGGCTGCCCGCCGGGCTGTGGTCGGTGTAGCGGGCCCGCGAGATCGCCACATTGGCGTTGAGCTCGATCCACCGGTAGGGCCGATACTGCGCCGTCAGCTCCAGCCCCTGCCGGCGGCCGGGCCGGCCGGCCTCGGTCTGGCCGGCGTCGGCGTTGTAGGTAAGCTCGCTGGCGAACTCCATCTGGAACAGGGTGGCGGCTGCCTGGATGTGCGGGATCGCGCTGGTGCGCACGCCCAGCTCATAGCCGATGGACTTCACCAGGAACGGCGGCCGGGCGATGAGGCCCAGGTCGGCCAGCGTGCCTGCGCGCGCGTCGTTGGAATGGAAGCCGCGGCCGGCGCTGACATAGAGTTCGGTCTGCGCCCAGGGGCCGAAGATCAGGCTTCCCTTGGGCTCGACGAGGCTTGCCGCCTGGTCACCGGAAAGGCCACCCACCAAGTTGTCGTCGCGAGCCTCGAAATGGTCGGCGCGCAGCCCGCCCACCGCGCGCAGATGGTCGCCGAGGTGGATCGTGGCCTGGCCGTAGGCCGCCAGGTTCCACTCCTCGACGCGGTCGGCGAACAGAGTCTCCAGGTCGCGGCGCTGCTCGGTGTGGCGGGCGTCCACATAGATGTGGTCGTAGCGGCCCTGGATCCCGAAGACCGTCTCGACGGACCGGCTCGCCACGGTCCCGTCCAGCCGGTAGGCGATCTCGCCGCCGGCGGTGACCCGCCGGTCGTTCTGGGCGTGCTGGTCGCCGCGCACCGGATCGACCAGGACGTGCGTGAAGTCGTTGTAGAGGGTGAGCTCGTTGCGGATGGCGTAGGCCGAGGCCTCCAGCCGGCCGGGGCCGAGACCCTCACGGGCATATTCGACGGAGAGCGAGAACCGCTCGGCCTGGCCGCCGTCCGACGGATCGAGCGTTCCGAAGCGGCCGATCAGGCCCTGCTGGACCGCCCGCAGCGGCTGGTCGGTGGTCGCGTTCCAGAGGCCGCGGTAGTAGAGCGCCGTCACCGCCAGGCCGTCGGCCGCACCGCCCTGCGAGACGCGCAGCGCGGCGTTGACCTTCCGGAGGTTGTCCGGGTGGTCCCAGGGGCCATCCAGATGCACGCCCTCCCCAGCCACGATCAGCCGCGCGTCACCCGGCAGCGGCAGGGTCGTCGCCGCGAACAGCCGCTGGTCGCCCAACGTGCCGGCGCTCGCCGACATCTGCGTCGGCAGATCCCCGACGAGGCCAAGATGGTTCGAGCCGACCGAGGAAAAGTCGCCCTCGGCGGCGTAGTAGGGGCCCTTGGTGAAGCGCACGCCCGAGGCCAGTTCGGGGATCAGGAAATTCAGGTCGGTGTAGCCCTGGCCGTGGGCGTGGGTGCGCTCGTTGACCGGCATCCCCCCCACGAAGGTGGCGAGGTCGGTGCCGTGGTCCAGGTTGAAGCCGCGCAGCAGGTACTGGTTGGCCTTGCCCTCGCCCGAGTGGACCGTGACCACCAGCCCCGGCACCGTCTCGAGGAGCTGGCCCACGCGATAGACCGGCCGCAGCTCCAGCTCCTGCTTGGTCACCACGCCCTCCGACGCGGTCGCGGCCGTCCCCAGCACGTCCTGGGTTGAGGCGGTCACCACCACTTCGGCGACCACCTTGGACGCCTCGGCCTCGGCGCGCACGGGCGCCGCCGCCATCACCGCCGCCAGGCCGGCGACGACCGCCGCCAGCTCGGCCTTCATCTCAGGGCTTGCCGACGTACTTCTGCTGCTTGGCCTTCACGTCGGCGGGCCAGTCCGGCAACGGGTCGCCCTTCGCCGGGCCGTTGGCCTTCAGCTGCGGCTGGATCACGTACTCCTCGTGGCAGGCGGTGCAGACCTGATAGATCTTGGCGCCGTCCTCGTAGACGCCCTTGGCGTCGTGCTTCATGGCCGCCGCCTTGCCGATCACCGCCAGGTCGGTCAGCTGCTGGGCGTATTTGTTCCAGTCGGCCTCCGGCGCCCGCGGCCGGCCGGGCAGCTGCAGCATGTTGCCCGCCTCGATCAGGGTCGCCGCGCCGCTCTCCAGCGCCTCCCAGCCCGCTTCGGTGGTCGGGGCGAGGCTGCGTTCGCCCTTGGTCGTGACCTCGACGCCCGCGCCCTTCCAGTAGACGAAGGAGGCCGGGTCGATCACATGAGCCATCAGCTCGTCGACCGGCAGGCTGGTGTTGAACTTGACAGGGGCGGGCAGCGCTACCGGGGCAGCGGCCTTCTTCTGCGGCGAGCAGGCGGCGAGCAGGGCTGCCGCGCCGACCGCGACGATGGTGAAACGCTTCAAATCCAATCCCCCTGAACGCCGTCGAACGCAGGCGTGCAGCTTCGGATACTTTGCAAAGCGCCGCCATGTCCGGTTAAGAACGGTGTCAGGGGCCGTTACAGCGACGTTACAGCGAGGGAGTCCCGCTTGGCCGCGGACGATATTTCGAGCCTGGCGGCCCGCTTGCGGGAGAAGCAGGCCCTCGGACGCTCCGAGGTGCTCAACCGGCTGTTCGACTATCTCGCCGAGAGCTCGGCTGCGGGCCTAAAGCCCAAGGAGGTCGAGGTGGCCGCCGCCGTGTTTGGCCGCGACGCCGGCTTCGACGGCGCCCAGGACGCCTCGGTCCGCGTGGCCGCCCACCGCCTGCGTAAGAAGCTCGAAGAATACTACGCCGGCCCCGGCCGGGCGGATGACGCCCGGCTGGCCTTTCCGCGCGGCGAATACCGCTTCGTCGTGGCGCCCGCGCAGGCCCCACCCGAAGCCGTCGCGCCAAGCCGAACGGCCCGTCGATATTGGCCCGCCGCGCTCGCCGCCATCCTCGCCCTGAACGCGCTCGCCTGGGCGGGCTGGTGGGCTGCGCATCGCGACGGCTATGGCCCCGTGCGCCACGCCGCGCCGTGGTCGCAGCTGCTCGGCGGGCCTCGGCCGCTCCTCGTGGTGGTGGGCGACTATTACATCTTCGGCGACCTCGACCAGGCGACCGGCGCCGGCCGGCTGGTGCGCGAGTACGGGGTCAATTCTCCCCAGGACCTCGACGCCTGGCTGATGGACCACCCGGAGGCGGTCGGCCGCTACCGCGACCTCGATCTCTTCTACCTGCCGGTCGGGGCCGCCGCCGCCCTGCGCGAGATCATGCCGGTGCTGGCGGGGAAGGCCGGCGCGCATGACCAGGTGCGCGTGGTCACCGCCTCGGACCTGACGCCGGAGATGCTGAAGCGCAACGATGTGCTCTACGTGGGTTATCTGAGCGGCCTGCGGCTGCTGCGGGACCCGGTGTTCGCAGGCTCCCGATTCCGGGTCGGCGAGACCTATGACGAGCTGATCGACACCCGCACCGACCGCCGCTATGCGAGCCAGGAGGGCGGGCCGGCCGACAGCCAGTCCAGCCAGCGCGACTTCGGTTACTTCGCCGCCTTCCCGGGGCCGAACGGCAACCGCATCATGATCGTCGCCGGCGCCCGCGACATGGGCCTGATGCAGACCGCCGAGGCGGTCACCAACGCCCGGATGCTGCGCACCCTGGCCCAGGCCGCGCCGCACGCCGACGCCTTCGAGGCGCTCTACGAAGCCGAGGGCATGGGCCGCGCTAACCTGGGCGGCCGCCTGGTCCTCACCTCGCCGCTGGACGAGGCCCGCATCTGGGCGCCACCGCGCAATCCGCCGCGCTTCCCGCAAGGGTAGGCCGCGACGCCGCGCCCCTTGCGGAGGCAGGCTTGGGCAGGGAGAGTGGCTCACACATTTTTTCCGGGGCCCGCCCCGCCCATTTTCAGACGAAGACATCGCATGGCCGACGAGACGATTTCCCCCGAAATGATCTCCCTGGGCGCCAAGCTCAGCCAGTACGCCCGCACCCAACCCGACGCCCCGGCCGTCACCTGCGGCGACCAGACGCTGAGCTATGGCGAGCTGGACGCGCGCTCTAACCGCATCTGCCGGGCCTTGCAGTCGCTGGGCGTCAAGCAGGGCGACCTGGTCACGCTCGGCCTGCCCAACAGCACAGGCTTCGTGGAGGCCTGCTACGGGATCTGGAAGGCCGGGGCGACGCCGCAGCCGGTGTCGTTCCGCCTGCCGAAGGGCGAGCTGGAAGCGATCATCGAGCTCGCCGGGACGCCGATCGTCATCGCCGACTTCAAGCACGAGGTCGCGGTCCCGCTGGTCACCGTCGCAGGCCTGCTCGCCATGTCCGACGACGACAGTCCGGTCCCGGACATGGTCCCGCCGATCTCCAAGGCGCCGACCTCGGGCGGCTCCACGGGGCGGCCGAAGCTGATCCTCGCCGGCCAGCCGGGCGTGACGCCGAAGGAGAGCCCCGAGGTGGTGATGTGGCGGCTGATGCGCGACGAGATCGCGGTGCTGCCCGCGCCCATGTACCACAACGCCGGCTTCGGCATGATGATGGGCGCCACCACCATCGGCTGCCACCTCATCGTCATGCCGCGCTTCGATCCGGAGTCGACCCTGGCCGAGATCGAGAGGCGCCGCGCGACCTGGGTCTACCTGGTGCCGACCATGATGAACCGCATCTGGCACCTGCCGGACGAGGTGCGGGCCAAGTACGACATCGCCTCGCTGCGCACCCTCTGGCACCTGGCGGCGCCCTGCCCGCCCTGGCTGAAGGAGGCCTTCATCCACTGGGTCGGGCCAGACGTGGTGATGGAGCTCTACGCCGGAACCGAGGCCCAGGCGGTGACCATCATCTCCGGCGCCGAGTGGCTGACCCACAAGGGCTCGGTGGGCAAGGTGACGGCCGGTGAGATGATCGCCATCGGCGAGGACGGCCAGCCGTTGCCGGCCCGCGAGACCGGCGAGATCTACATGCGTCGGGCGGAGGGCGCGCCGCCGACCTACAAGTACCTCGGCGCCGAGGCCAAGACCCTGCCCGGCGGCTGGGAGAGCCTGGGCGACATCGGCTGGTTCGACGAGGAGGGCTACCTCTACCTCGCCGACCGCCGCACCGACATGATCCTGGTGGGCGGCTCCAACGTCTATCCGGCCGAGGTCGAGGCGGCGCTGGAGGAGTTCCCGGCGGTGCAGTCCTGCGCAGTCATCGGCATTCCCGACGACGACCTCGGCAACCGGATCCACGCCATCATCCAGGCCAAGGGCAAGGTCGACCCCGAGGCGCTGAGGGCGCACCTGGCCGAGCGGCTGGTCCCCTACAAGCAGCCGCGCTCCTTCGAGTTCGTCGACGAGCCCTTGCGCGATGACGCCGGCAAGGTCCGCCGTACGGCGCTCCGGGACGCGCGCATCGCCAAGCTGAAGGAAGGCCAGCCGGCCTGAGCCCTACCGTCATCCTCCGGTCGCGCGCCGATCCGGGGGACCCAAGCGGCGGGGCGAGCTTTGCATCTTGAGCTTGGGTCCCGCGGATCAGCCTGATTGTGGAGCGGACGGTCGCCCGCTAATCGCTAACCGCATTGTTCAGATCGAGAGTTCCCGCGGAGGCTTATGAGCATCAAGGGCAAGGCCTACATCATGGGGGCGTACGAGCATCCGCTCCGCGACGCCCCCGACACCTCCACGCCCCAGCTGCATATGGAATGCGCCCTGGGCGCCTTGGCCGACGCCGGCCTCTCCAAGGACGACGTGGACGGCTATTTCTGCGCCGGCGACGCGCCGGGGTTCGGCGGCCTGTCGATGATCGACTACATGGGCCTCAAGAACGTCCGCCACATGGATTCCACCGAGACCGGCGGCTCCTCCTACATCGTCCACGTGGGCCACGCGGCGCAGGCGATCGCGGCCGGCAAGTGCCAGGTGGCGCTGATCACCCTGGCCGGCCGGCCGCGGCACGGCGGCGCCCGGCCGGGCGGGTCCATGCGCGGCCCCGCCGCCGCGCCGGGCGCGCTTTCCGACGGTCCGCCCGAGGCCGGCTTCGAGAACATCTACGGCGGCTCGACCCACAACACGTACGGCATGTGCGCCATGCGCCACATGTACGAGCACGGCACCACCTCCGAGCAGCTGGCCTGGATCAAGGTCGCCGCCTCCCACCACGCCCAGTGGAACGAACACGCCTTCCTGAAGGACGTGGTCACCGTCGAGCAGGTGGTGAACTCGCGGATGATCTCCGATCCCCTGCACCTGCTGGACTGCTGCGTGGTGACCGACGGCGGCGGCGCGCTGATCGTCACCAGCCCGGAGATCGCCAGGACGCTGAAGCGGCCGAAGGTGAAGATCATCGGCGCCGGCGAAGCGCCCAAGAGCCCGCTGGGCGGCCAGGGCCTGGACCTGACCTATTCGGGCGCCGTCTGGTCGGGGCCGCGCGCCTTCGCCGAGGCGGGGGTGAAGCCCGCCGACATCAAGTACGCCTCGATCTACGACAGCTTCACCATCACCGTGCTGATGCAGATCGAGGACCTGGGCTTCTGCGAGAAGGGCCAGGGCGGCAGGTTCGTCTCCGACGGCGGCCTGATCTCCGGCGTCGGCAAGCTGCCCTTCAACACCGACGGCGGCGGGCTGTGCAACAACCACCCCACCAACCGCGGCGGCATCACCAAGGTGATCGAGGCGGTGCGCCAGCTGCGCGGCGAGGCGCACCCCAAGGTGCAGGTGAAGAACTGCGATCTGGCGATCGCCCACGGGACCGGCGGCTCGCTCGGCACGCGCCACGCCTCGGCCACCGTGGTCCTGGAACGGGAGGCCTGAGAATGTCCGAGACCCAAGACCGCCCGGCCCTGATGACCCGGCCGATCCCGGCCCCCGCCGTCAGCGTCGAGACCAAGCCGTTCTGGGACGCGGCCGCCGAGGGCCGGTTCCTGATCAAGCGCTGCGTCGCCTGCGGCAAGGCCCACTGGTACCCGCGCGCCTACTGCCCGTTCTGCGACGGCGGCGAGACGGTGTGGGAGGAAAGCCCCGGCGAGGGCGTGATCTACACCTACTCCGTCATGCACCGCTCGCCGAGCGGGCCTTACGCCATCGGCTATGTGACGCTGGACGAAGGCCCCGCCGTGCTGACCAACTTCGTGGGCGTGGCGCCCGACGGCCTCGCCATCGGGATGCGCGTGAAGGTGCAGTTCCAGCCCACCGAGGGCGGGCCGCCGGTCCCGGTGTTCGCGCCCGTCTGACCCGTCAGCCCAGGCACGACTCCGCTGCCAGTCTGGCGATCAGCGGCTGCGCCTCGCGCGGCCGGCGCAGGCGATGTTTGTCCAGGCGCGCCAGGCGCGGGTCGGCGAACAAGGCCTCATACTGCTTGCGGCGGCGCTCGAAGGTGTCCCACGCCCAGCGGATCGGGTGTTCCCGGTCGAGCCAGCGGCGGAAGTCCTCCCGGTTGCCGGTGCCCGGCCACAGCTCGCGTCCGCTGAGCGC
Organism: Phenylobacterium sp.; assembly: GCA_028290925.1. Classification (GTDB taxonomy): domain Bacteria; phylum Pseudomonadota; class Alphaproteobacteria; order Caulobacterales; family Caulobacteraceae; genus Phenylobacterium. The sequence continues at coordinate 31,569 of JAQGIX010000331.1, forward strand.
GCGGAGCAGGCTCCTGCGGATCACCCGCTGCATGACGAGGGGTCGGGGATAGTCCAGCCAGATGAGGTGGGTCGCCCTGGGCAGGGTCAGGACCATCGCGGCGCGGTAATTCCCATCCGTGACCCAGCGCTCCACGGCGATGGCCTCGGCGACGAGATGTTCGAAAAGCTCGGGATCGACAGCCGAGCGGTCTGTCCAGTCCGACCCCCAGTTCAGGGCGTCGAGCTCGACCCGCGCCAGGTCGCAGGCCGCGGCCAGGTGGCGGGCGAAGGTCGACTTGCCGGACCCCGAACTGCCGACGACCACCACGCGCACGTCACGCCTCCTCGCCCTCGCTCACCTCGGCCAGCACCTCGGCGGTGTGCTCGCCCAGGCGGGGCGGGTGGCGGCGGATGTTGGCGGGGGTCTTGGAGAACTTCACCGGCGGTCGCATGGCGACGTACCGGCCGAGCTCCGGGTGCTGGAAGGTCTGGAAGAAGTCCACGGCCTTCAGGTGCGGGTCCTCCGGCAGCTCGTCCAGGCGGTTGGTCTTCACCACCGGGATGGACAGGGGCTTCAACACGTCGAGCCACTCCTGGGTGGTCTTGGTGGCGGCGGCCTGCTCGACCAGGCCGTAGAGCTCGCTGATGTGCTTCATGCGGGTGAAGTAGTCGGCGAAGCGCGGGTCCCTGGCGATGGTCTCGCCCATGCCCGCGGCCTCGAAGAACTGGTCCCACTGCTGGTCGGTATAGGGCAGCAGGCCGATGTAGCCGTCCTTGGTCTTGAACGGCTTGCGGTTGGGGTTGACCACCCGGGTGTAGCCCCACTGGCCGGTCGGCGGGTCGTAGGTTTGGTCGTACATGTGCTCGACCAGCAGGAAGCTCGTCACGCACTCCAGCATCGGTACCTCGACGAACTGGCCCTCGCCGGTGCGCGCCCGGTGCAGCAGGGCGGCGGTCACCGCCTGGCTCAGGAACAGCCCGCAGACCTTGTCGGCCACCAGGGTGGGCAGGATGCGCGGC
>JAQGIX010000336.1 GCA_028290925.1 Phenylobacterium sp.
TCCGCGCAGTCGGCGAGCTTGCCGGGGAGCGAGCTGATGTCGAGCGCCGACTTGCGCCGCGTGAGCTCGCGGGCCTTGCGGGCCGCCTCGCGGGCGGCGGCGGCCTCGGCGATCTTCTGGACGATCAGCCGGGCCTCGTTGGGATGCTCCTCGAACCAGGAGCCGATGCCGTCGGAGACCAGGCCTTCAACCGCCGGGCGGACCTCGGAGGAGACCAGCTTGTCCTTGGTCTGGGAGGAGAACTTCGGGTCGGGGATCTTCACCGACAGCACGCAGGTCAGCCCTTCGCGGGCGTCGTCGCCGGAGACCGAGACCCGCTCGCGTCGCGCCGCGCCGGAGCTCTCGGCATAGCCGGTGATGATCCGCGTCAGCGCCGAGCGGAAGGCCGCAAGGTGGGTGCCGCCGTCCCGCTGTGGGATGTTGTTGGTGAAGCACAGGACGTTCTCGTGGTAGCTGTCGTTCCACCAGAGGGCGAGGTCGATCTCGACGTTCTCGCGCTTGCCGCGGATGACGATCGGGGCCTTCAGGAGCGGCGTCTTGGCCTTGTCGAGGTGGCGCACGAAGGCCTCGATGCCGCCCTCGTAGTGCATGACCTCCACGAAGGGCTCGGCCTCGCGGTTGTCCTTCAGCCAGATGGTCACGCCGGAGTTCAGGAAGGCCAGCTCGCGCAGGCGGTGCTCCAGGGTCTTCCGGTCGAATTCGATGAAGGCGAAGGTGTCCAGCGACGGCAGGAAGGTGACCTCCGTGCCGGTCAGGAACTCGCCGTTCTCGCGCAGGGGCGACTTGCCGATGATGACCAGCGGCGAGACCGCGTCGCCGCGACGGAACTCCATCTCGTGGGCCATGCCGCCGCGGTGGATGCGGAGCTTCAGCCAGTCGGACAGCGCGTTGACCACCGAGACGCCGACGCCGTGCAGCCCGCCGCTGACCTTGTAGGAGTTCTGGTCGAATTTCCCGCCGGCGTGCAGCTGGGTCATGATGACCTCGGCCGCCGAGACGCCTTCGTCGTGGATGTCCGTGGGGATGCCGCGGCCGTCGTCGGTGACGGTGCAGGAGCCGTCGGCGTTGAGGATCACCTCGACGCGGGTGGCGTAGCCGGCCAGCGCCTCGTCGATGGCGTTGTCAACCACCTCGTAGACCATGTGGTGCAGGCCCGAGCCGTCGTCGGTGTCGCCGATGTACATGCCCGGGCGCTTGCGCACCGCGTCGAGGCCCTTCAGGACCTTGATGGAGTCCGCGCCGTAGTCGCCCTGGCCGTTGGCGTCCAAGCCGTTGGACTCAGGGGTGTTCGTCTCGTTCTCTTCGCTCATCTGTCGTCCAGCTGGGGCGGTCGGGACCAGGGTCGGCGGGTCGCCGCGCACGCGCGCGCAAAAATGCCCCCAGGCAATGCACCCCTCTATATAGGGTTTCGCGCTGATTCTGCACGTTTTTGGGGCGCGCCTAAGCGCCGCGCGACGGCGGTGCTCTTGGCCACGAAAGGGACGAAATCCGCCGCCTTCCCGCAGGACGTCATCGCCGGCTAACGGCGGTGGGCCGGCTAGGCGGAGGAGCGCCAGGGGTGGTCGGCGCCGTTAGCTGCTCCCCCCGAGGGGGAGCTGTCGCGAAGCGACTGAGGGGGTTGAGAGGCCGGGCGGCTGAGGGGTGAGTGGGCTTCAACCCCCTCCGGCCCTTCGGGCCACCTCCCCCTAAGGGGAGGATCTGGGAGCCCCAGGGTCTCGCAGATGCGGGCCACCTGGAGGTCGAGGTCTTGCGTGGCGAAGGTCTCGTCCAGGGCTTCGATGTCGAGCAGGTCCTCGAGGTCGGCCTTGAGGTCTTCGCGGGAGTCGTCGCTCTCGGCTTCGGTCCAGATCAGCCGCTGGACGGTGGCGGAGACCTGGTCCTTGCGCCGGGCGCGGCGGCGTTCGTCGAGGCGGACGACCTCGGCGGCCTCGTCGCGGTCACAGCGCGTCGCGTCGCCCGCGAGCTTGACCCTGAGCGCGGCGGTCTGGCGGACGCCGCGGGAGATGCGGTGGAAGGCGGCGCCGAGCCGGGCCCGCTCGTCGGCGGTCGCGGCGGCCATGGCATCCTCTTGCATCTTCTCGGCGAGCTCGAGGCCGCGCTCGTAGAGGCGCTTCAGCCCCGCGTCCTGTTCGCGCGCGATGTCGGTAGCCGAGACCATGAACAAAAGAAGAACACATAAATCTGCGGAAGTCAAATATCTTCCGCGATCGTTCGGCTTAGCCGGCCAGCGCCGCGAGGCCCGAGCCCTCCACCCGCACGCCCTGGGCGCGGCCGGCCAGGCCCTCGAACAGGTGCTCGTCCGTGCCGGTGAGGAAGGCCTGCAGGCCCAGGGCCTCGATCTCGTCGAACAGGGCGGCGCGGCGGCGGCCGTCCAGGTGGGCGGCGACCTCGTCGAGCAGCAGGATGGGGCTGGGGGCCTCGGCCCGCGCCAGCCGCGCCGCCTGGGCGAGCGCCAGGTTCAGCACCAGGGCCTTCTGCTCGCCGGTGGAGCATTCGGCGGCCGGGCGGTCCTTCTCGATGTGGATCACCGAAAGGTCGCCGCGGTGCGGGCCGGTGAGCGCGCGGCCGGCGGCGGCGTCGCGGTCGCGGCCCGCGGCCAGGGCGGCGGCCAGCCGGGCCTCGATATCGGCGATCTCCGCGCCGGCGGCGGCCATCTGCTCCCAGTCGCCGGTGAGGGTCAGCCTGGCCTGCGGGAAGGGCCGCTCGCCGCGG
>JAQGIX010000337.1 GCA_028290925.1 Phenylobacterium sp.
CGCCGCGCGCCCGGACCTATCTGACCGTCGGGACCCAGACCCTCTTGCCCTACTGGTTCGACGTGGAAGGCGCCGTGTTCCTGTCCACCAAGGGCGAAGTCCTCGGCCGCGTCGAAGGCTATTACGACCTGCGGCTCACCCAGCGCCTGGTCCTGCAGCCGCGCGCCGAATTCAACCTGGCGGCCCAGAACTCCGCGGAGACCCGAACGGGCTCCGGGCTGTCCGACGCCATCCTCGACCTGCGCCTTCGCTATGAGATCCGGCACGCGTTCGCGCCCTACATCGGGGTTTCGTACCAGCGCCGGTTCGGCAGGACGGCGGACTATGCGCGGCTCGCCGGCCAGGACCCGGAGAGCACCCGCTTCGTCGTGGGCCTCATGGCCTGGTTCTGACGCCGGACCGTTCGGGCCGGGCCTTGCCCCGGCGCTTGGCGCAACACGAACGACGCCGTCGACATTGCGGCGTGCTTGGCGTGTATTATATCGACGCCTATCCGAGACCATCCGGCATCAGGTTCTTTGCTGTCCGTCGCCCCTTCCTCGGGAGAATGACCAGGCTTACGGCAAGAGCGTTTACAGCGTAAATAGACCTTTCGAGCCTTCAACTCCCCAGGCCCCCTCGCGGTGGAGATCACGGGCAGATGGCGAAGCTGACGATCAACGGCCAGGCCCTCGAGGTGGACGCTCCGCCGGACATGCCGCTGCTCTGGGTTCTGCGCGATCTCCTGAAGCTCACCGGCACGAAATTCGGCTGCGGCATCGCCCAGTGCGGCGCCTGCACCGTGCACGTCGACGGGACGCCCCTGCGCTCCTGCATGCTGCCGATCAGTGCGGTGGAGGGTCGCGCGGTGACCACCATCGAAGGCGTCGGCGCGACGCCCGCCGGCCGCAAGGTCCAGCAGGCCTGGCTGGATCTCGAGGTGATCCAGTGCGGCTACTGCCAGTCGGGCCAGATCATGTCGGCCGCCGCGCTCCTGGCGGGCACGCCGAACCCGCAGGACGCCGACATCAACGCCGCCATGGCCGGCAACATCTGCAGGTGCGGCACCTATGTGCGTATCCGCGAGGCCATCAAGTACGCGGCCAAGGCTGTCTGAGGAGCATCGGCCATGTCCCTCTTCGACAGGCTCCCCACCGACGCGGCCGCGCCATCCGGCCCTTCCCGGCGGACCTTGCTGCAAATCGGCGCGGCGGCGGGCGGCGGCCTGCTGGTCGGCTTCCTGGTTCCGTTCGGGCAGGCGACGGGGAAGGTGGGCGACGCGCCGCCCGGCAGCTTGGCGCCCAACGCTTTCATCCGCATCGATCCCGCCGGCAAGGTCACCCTGGTGATGCCCCAGGTGGAGATGGGGCAGGGGACCTACACCTCGATCTCGATGATCCTGGCCGAGGAGCTGGACGCCGACTGGGGCCAGGTGACCTTCGAGCACGCTCCGCCCAGCGACGCCCTCTACGCCAATCCGATGCTCGGCCTGCAGGCGACCGGCGGCTCCAACTCCATCCGCGCCTGGTGGACACCGCTGCGCAAGGCGGGCGCGGGGACGCGGGCGATCCTGGTCCAGGCGGCCGCAACCGGCTGGGGGGTGGATCCGGCGGCCTGCCGCACCGAGGCCAGCCAGGTGATCCACGACGCCAGCGGCCGGCGCATCGCCTACGGCGCCTTGACCGGCAGGGCCGCGGCCCTGAAACCGCCGGCCGACCCGCCCCTGAAATCGCCCTCGGCCTTCCGCCTGATCGGCAAGCCGCTGAAGCGCCTCGACACGCCCGCCAAGACCGACGGCTCGGCCCAGTACGGCATCGACGCCCTGCCGCCGGGCGTGAAGTTCGCCAGCCTGGCCCACTCGCCGGTGTTGGGCGGCAAGGTCGTCCAGGTGGACGACAGCCAGGCCAAGGCCGTGCCCGGCTATCGCCAGACGGTGGTGCTGGACGACATGGTGGCGGTGGTCAGCGATCACACGTGGGCCGCCCAGCGCGGGCTTGCGGCGCTGAACATCACCTGGGACGACGGCCCCAACGCCGGGGTCAGCACCGCCCTGGTGCGCGAGCGGCTGCGGGCCGCCAGCCTGCGCAAGGGCGTGGTCGCCATCAACGTCGGCGACGCCGCCAAGGCGCTCAGCCACGACCCGATCGAGGTCGTCTACGATGTGCCGTTCCTGGCCCATGCGACGATGGAGCCGATGAACTGCACGGTGCAGGTGACGCCCGGCGGCTGCGAGGTGTGGGTCGGCAACCAGGTGCTGGCCCGGGCGCAGGCGGTCGCCGCACAGGTCACCGGCCTGCCGCTCGACAAGGTCATCGTCCACAACCACATGATCGGCGGCGGCTTCGGACGGCGGCTGGAGGTCGACGGGATCTCCGACGCGGTGCGCATCGCCCAGCACGTCGATGGGCCGGTGAAGGTGGTCTGGAGCCGCGAGGAGGACATCCGGCACGACCTCTATCGTCCGGCCTGGCACGACCGCCTCAGCGCCCACCTGAAGGACGGCAGGATCGACGGCTGGAAGCACGTCATCACCGGCTCGTCCGTCCTGGCCCGCTGGGCGCCGGCCGCCTACGTGGACGGCAAGGACTCCGACGCCTGGGGCAGCGCCGCCGACATGCCCTATGACATCCCGAACCTACACGTGGAGTTCGTGCGCGAGGAGCCGCCTGGCGTGCGGACCGGCTTCTGGCGCGGCGTGGGCCCGGCGCACAACGTCTTCGTCATCGAGAGCTTCATCGACGAGCTGGCCCACAAGGCCGGCAAGGATCCGGTGGCCTTCCGCCTGTCCATGCTGGACAAGGCCCCGCGCCTGCAGGCCGCGCTCCGGCTGGTGGCCGACAAGGCCGGCTGGGGGTCGCCCCTGCCGGCCCGCTGCGGTCGCGGCGTCTCCGTGCAAACCTCCTTCGCCAGCTCGGTCGCCACCGTGGCCGAAGTCGCGGTGGACGAGGAGGGCGCGGTCAGCCTGCGCCGCGTGGTCTGCGCGGTGGACACCGGCATCGCCGTCAATCCGAACACCATCGTCGCCCAGCTGCAGGGCGGCATCGTCTTCGGCCTGACCGCCGCCCTTTACGGGAACATCACCGTCGAGAACGGGCGCGTCCAGCAGAGCAACTTCCACGACTACCGCATGCTGCGCATCGACGAGACGCCGCCCGTCGAGGTCTATGTGATCCCCAGCGGCGAGGCGCCCGGGGGTATCGGCGAGACGGGCGTGGTGGCCGCCATGCCGGCGCTGGCCAACGCCATCTTCGCCGCCACGGGACAGCGGCTGCGCAGCCTGCCCGTCGACCGCGACCTCCTGGCCGGGAGGAAGTCGGCATGAGACCTGGCCGCATCCTGCTGATCGTCGTGGCCGTGGTCGTGATCGCCGGCCTCGGGGTCCTGGCCTGGCTGATCACCGCCTCGCGGCCCATGGCCTTCGCCGGCGGCGGGGCGGTGGCGCTTGCCGACTACAAGGGCCCGCCGCCGACCGGCGTGCCCGCCGATTTCGCCTCCACCGACCGCATCGCCCGCGGCCAATACCTGACCCGCGCCGCCGACTGCCTGGCCTGCCACACCGCCAAGGGCGGCGCCCCCTTCGCCGGCGGCCTGGCGTTCAAGCTGCCATTCGGCGTGATCTATTCGCCCAACATCACCGCCGACAAGGACACCGGTATCGGCGGCTGGACGGACGCGCAGTTCCTCGCAGCCCTGCGCGGGGGCGTCGACGACACGGGCCAATTCCTCTACCCGGCCATGCCCTACACCGCCTTCACCTACATGACCGACGCCGACGGCCTGGCGATCAAGGCCTACCTGTTCAGCCTGAAACCGGTGCACCGGGACAACAAGGACAACTCCTTTTCCTTCCCCTACAACCAGCGCTGGCTGATCGGGATCTGGAACCGGCTGTTCAACGCCAACCAGCGCTTCCAGCCGCACCCGGACCGCAGTCCGCAGTGGAATCGCGGGGCCTATCTGTCCGAGGCCATGGCGCACTGCGGCGACTGCCACACGCCGCGGACCTTGGCCCAGAACCTCGACAACCACCGCAAAGACGCCGGCGCGGTGACCGCGGGGTGGCTGGCCTACAACATCACCAGCCACCGCCTGTACGGCGTCGGCGCCTGGAGCGACGCCGAGCTCGCCCAGTACCTGTCCACCGGCTACGCCCCCGGCCGTGGCGTGGCGGCCGGTCCCATGGGGGAGGCCGTGGACCTCAGCCTCAGCTACTTGACTCCTTCGGATATCGCGGCGCTGGTGGCCTATGTCCGCAGCATTCCGCCCGTCGCCACCCCCGGCCAGCCGGCGCCCGTCCTCACCCCCGCCCCGGCTGCGCCCGGGCAGGGCGTGGCCGAGGGCTACGACCCCAAGGGCAAGCGGATCTTCGAGGGGGCCTGCGCCAGCTGCCACAGCTGGACCGGCCAGGGTTCGCTGACGCCCTGGGCCGCGCTCACCGGCGATCGGGCGGTGAACGACCCCACCGCCACCAACGTCGCCCAGGTGGTCATTGCGGGCGCCAAGCCGCGCATGGGGACCGCCCTGACCTACATGCCCGCGTTCGGAGCCGCCTACACCGACGACGAGGTCGCCGCCGTCGCCAACTACGTCACCGCCCGGTTCGGCGCCAAACCCTCCAACATCACGCCCAAGCAGGTGGCGGCGCTGCGCAAGCAGAGCTAGGCCGCCGCCGCCAGGTCGAAGGGATCGCGATCATCGCCGCTTGGCCGGGGCCGCCGGCAGCGGCACGGCGTGGGTGTGCTTCAGCTCTTCCATGGCGAAGGCCGCGCTGACATCGCGCAGCCGCCCGGCGCGGATCAGTTCCTTGTAGACGCGGTCGTAGGCCTCGATGTCGGCGACCTGCAGCTTGATCAGATAGTCGATCTCGCCGGACATCCGGTAGAACTCGACCACCTCCGGCATCTTCGCCACCTGGTCGGCGAAGGCCTCCAGCCAGTCCTCGCTGTGCTCGCCCGCGCTGAGGCTGACGAACACGGTGACCCCGCTGCCGAGCTTCTTGGGGTCCAGCAGCGCCACGCGCCTGCGGATATAGCCCGCCTCCTCCAGCAGTTTGATGCGCCGCCAGCAGGCGTTCTGCGACAGGTTCACCCCAGCCGCGATCTCGGCGATGGACTGCGCGGCGTCCTCCTGCAGGGCCGCCAGGATGCCAAGATCGAAGCCGTCGAGAGACGTGGAACTGTGGGTCATTATCCCAATCCGGGGTCGATATGCCACGCAGATTGGGAGCATATTCGAGGCATGGTCAAGTATCATACCCGCAGATCGCGCGAGTCGTGGGAGACAACCTGTGTGGAATGCCCTGTTCCTCGAACATCCTCACTCGGTGGGCGAGACCTACTTCGAGCACCAGCGGCGGGCGTTCTGGTTCGCGGGCGAGCTCCTGAAGGCCAGCCTCGCCTGCGCCCTGCATGCGCTCGCGCCGCGGCTGTTCGTCTGCACGGCCAGCGCCAAGATCATGCGGCTGCATGAGGAGATGGCGCGGCGCGGTCGGCCGGCGGACTGACCCGCCGCGTGACCTCGACCGTGAGGTGGGAGACCGCCGGCAGGCCTTCGAGCCGGGCGCGGTAGAAGTCGGCCTCCCGCGGCGTCTCGGTCGCCACCCCGACGATGGCGCCCAGGTGCCCCGGCCCCAGCCGCCATAGGTGCAGGTCGCAGACCTGGTCGCCCTGCGCCTCGACGGTGCGGCGGATCAGGTCGGCGAGCCGCCGGTCGGGGTTCATGTCCAGCAGGATGGCGCCGGTGTCGCGGATCA
>JAQGIX010000354.1 GCA_028290925.1 Phenylobacterium sp.
CCGCCGCGCCCGCCGGTGCGCCGGCCGCGCCGAGCGCGTCCGCCACCAACACCACGCCCGCGCCCAAGGCGCCGGCCGCGCACTGATCCTAGGACAAGCGTAATATGGCCACTCACGCCGCCGCCCACGATGATCACGACAGCTACGCGCACACGCCGCCGTTCCTGGTGCGCTGGCTGTTCTCCACCAACCACAAGGACATCGGCACCCTCTACATCCTGTTCGCCATCATGGCGGGCCTGGTGGGGGGCGCGCTGTCCGGCCTGATCCGCTGGGAGCTGGCGGAGCCGGGCATCCAGATCTTCCAGCCGCACAGCTGGATCGCCCAGATCGGCCTGATCGAGGGCTCCAAGCAGGGCTACAACGCGGTGGTCACCGCCCACGCCCTGATCATGATCTTCTTCTTCGTGATGCCCGCGATGATCGGCGGGTTCGGCAACTGGTTCGTGCCGATCATGATCGGCGCGCCGGACATGGCCTTCCCGCGGATGAACAACATCTCCTTCTGGCTGCTCTGCGCCGCCTGGGTGATGCTGATCACCTCGATGTTCGTGGACGGCGGCCCGGGACGCGGCTTCGGCGGCGGCTGGACCATGTATCCGCCGCTCTCCACATCAGGGCACACAGGCCCGGCGATGGACTGCGCCATCCTCGGCATCCACCTGGCGGGCGCCAGCTCGATCCTGGGGGCGATCAACTTCATCACCACGATCTTCAACATGCGCGCGCCGGGCATGACCCTGCACCGGATGCCGCTGTTCGTCTGGTCGATCCTGGTGACCGTGTTCCTGCTGCTGCTGTCGCTGCCGGTCCTGGCCGGGGCGATCACCATGCTGCTCACCGACCGCAACTTCCACACCCACTTCTTCGACGCGGCGGGCGGCGGCGACCCGGTGATGTTCCAGCACCTGTTCTGGTTCTTCGGCCACCCCGAGGTCTACATCCTGATCCTGCCGGGCTTCGGCATGGTCAGCCACATCGTGGCGACCTTCTCCAAGAAGCCGGTGTTCGGCTACCTGGCCATGGCCTACGCCATGGTGGCGATCGGCTTCGTCGGGTTCCTGGTGTGGGCCCACCACATGTACACCACCGGCATGAACATCAATCTGCAGGCCTATTTCGTGGCCGCGACCATGGTGATCGCGGTGCCGACGGGCGTGAAGGTGTTCTCCTGGATCGCGACCATGTGGGGCGGGTCGATCGACTTCAAGACGCCCATGCTCTGGGCGATCGGCTTCATCTTCCTGTTCACCGTCGGCGGCGTGACCGGCGTGGTGCTGGCCAACGCCGGCGTCGACTACCAATTCCAGGACACCTACTACGTGGTGGCCCACTTCCACTACGTGCTGAGCCTGGGCGCCGTGTTCGCGATCTTCGGCGGCTTCTACTACTGGTTCGAGAAGATGTGGGGCGTGAAGTACCGCGAGTGGCTGGGCGCGCTGCACTTCTGGATCACCTTCATCGGCGTGAACCTGGTGTTCTTCCCGATGCACTTCCTGGGCCTGCAGGGCATGCCGCGCCGCTACGTCGACTACCCGGAGGCCTTCACCTACTGGAACCAGGTCTCCTCCTTCGGCTACGTGGTCACCCTGGTCGGCGTGGGCGTGTTCCTGGTGGTGCTGCTCGACGCCATGGTGTCGCGCCGCAAGGCCGAGGCCAATCCCTGGGGCGAAGGCGCCACCACCCTCGAGTGGACCCTGTCCTCGCCGCCGCCGTTCCACCAGTTCAACGAACTGCCGGTGGTGAAGGCCGACCTCCACTAGGCCGGGCGCCGGGACGACGGAATTCGGGGGCGTGCTTCGGCTTCGGGGCGCGCCCCTCGACCATTTGAGAGTATAGCTTCATGGCCATGACTGCGGCCCAGACCGATATCCGCGCGCCCGCCCGCTGGCAGGACTTTGTCCAGCTGCTGAAGCCGCGGGTGATGTCGCTGGTGGTGTTCACCGCGCTCACCGGCCTGGTCTGTGCGGGCCAGCCGATCAACCCGATCCTGGCGGGCGTCGCCATCCTCTGCATCGCGGTGGGCGCCGGCGCGTCGGGCGCGCTCAACATGTGGTACGACGCGGATATCGACGCCAAGATGCGCCGCACGCGCGGCCGCCCGGTGCCCGCCGGCCGCGTGCAGGGGGCCGACGCCCTGGCGCTCGGTGTGGTGCTGTCGCTGTTCTCGGTCATGCTGATGGGCATGGCGCTGAACTGGCTGGCGGCGGGCCTCCTGGCCTTCACCATCCTCTTCTACGCGGTCGTCTACACCATGTGGCTGAAGCGGCTGACGGCCCAGAACATCGTGATCGGCGGGCTGGCGGGCGCGCTGCCGCCGGTGATCGGCTGGGCCGCGGCGTCGGGGACCACGCCGCTCAACGCCTGGCTGCTGTGCGCGATCATCTTCTTCTGGACCCCGCCGCACTTCTGGGCGCTGTCGCTCTACACCTCGGAGGACTACGCCAAGGCTGGCGTGCCGATGATGCCGGTGGTGGCCGGCGCGCCCTCCACCCGGCGGCAGATCCTGATCTATTCGCTGCTGGTCGTGCCGCTGTGCCTGGCGCCGGCCTTCACCGGCCTGGGCGGCGCAGCCTATCTGGCCGTGGCCGCGGCAGGGGGCCTGGTCTTCCTGCTGCTGGCGTTCCGGCTCTATCGCAGCCATGCGGGCGAGACCTCGGGTCAGCGCACCAGCGACGGCCTCTACGACGTGCGGGCCGGGGCCCGCGACGCGCGCAACCTGTTCGCCTTCTCGATTCTCTACCTCGCGCTCATCTTCGCCACCCTGCTGGCGGAACATCTGGCGGGCGCGACGCCGCTGGAGCTTCTCGTATGAGCGATCCCAACCGGGAGTCCGAAGCCGAGTGGAAGGCCAGGCGCGGCCGCAATATCGCGCTGGCGCTGGGGCTCATCCTGTTCGTCGTCCTGGTCTTCGTGGTGACCATCGTGAGGCTCGGGGGCAATGTCGCGAACCGCCCGCTCTGAGCGCCCGCCGCTCGATCCGCAGATGCGCCGCAACCGCAACGTGGCGATCGTCTGCGCAGTAACCTTCTTCGGGATGGTCGGGGCGGCCTTCGCGGCGGTGCCCATCTACCGCGCCTTCTGCCAGGTCACCGGCTACGGCGGCGCCGTGCGCCGCGCCGAGGCCGCGCCGGACAAGCTATCTGACCAGAAACTGACGGTCGGCTTCGACACCAATGTGCGCGGCCTGCCCTGGGACTTCTCCGCCGAGCAACGCGCCCAGACCCTGCGGATCGGCGAGACCAAGCTCGCCTTCTTCAAGGTGACCAACCACGCCGATCACCCGATCACCGCGCGTGCGGTGTTCAACGTCTCGCCCGATCAGGCCGGGACCTATTTCCGCAAGCTGCAGTGTTTCTGCTTCTCCGACCAAACGGTCGGGGCCGGCCAGACCGTCGAGATGCCGGTGCTCTACTTCGTCGATCCGAAGTTCGCCGATGACATCAACACCAAGGGCGTGACCGACGTGACGCTCTCCTACACCTTCTATCCGGCGGTCGATGCGAAGCCGGCGCCGGTGACGGCGCGCTGAACCGCGCATCGCGGGGCGTCGCTCGCGCTGCGAGCCGCCGAGGTGTCTTTCTATAAGGCGGAAAGCGGCCCGCCCGGGGGCGGGCCGCTCCGTCTTTGGCTTATCAGCCGGCTTGCAGCTGACCCGCGGAGGTCTTGCCGCTGCGCGGATCGCGCTCGAGCTCGAAGCTGACCTTTTGGCCTTCGTTCAGGCTCGACATGCCCGCCCGCTCGACCGCGGAGATGTGCACGAACACATCGCTGCCGCCGTCGTCAGGCTGGATGAAACCGAAGCCCTTTTGGCCGTTGAACCACTTAACAGTAC
>JAQGIX010000368.1 GCA_028290925.1 Phenylobacterium sp.
AACGTCACCGGCGTCACCGACGTCAGCCAGTTCCCGCAGCTGCTCGTGAAGCGCGTCGACGTGGTCACGGGCGGCGCCTCCGCGTCGTATGGTTCGGACGCGGTCGGCGGCGTGGTCAACTTCATCACCCGCCGGGACCTCGACGGCTTCGAGGTCAGCGGCGACTACACCTACATCAAGGGTTCGAACGGCGACTACGACGGCTCCATCGCCTACGGAAAGCAGCTGGATCGGGGCAACATCCTGCTGACCGCCACCTACCGGCGGCGCAGCGAGTTGCGCACCCAGGACCGTTCCTGGGCCCTGCAGCCCTTTCCCAACAACTTCTTCGGCGGCTGGTCGACCGCCGGCAACCCGGGCGTGTTCACGACCGGCACGGCGGCCCAGCTCGCCACCGGCTCGTTCTCGCAGTCATTCCTCGACAACGGCTGCACCGCCTTCGGCGGCGTGCAGGCCAGCGCGACCGTTCCGGCCGCCGGCTGTCGCTTCCAGTACACCAACTTCGACAACCTGGTGAACGACGAGTACCACTACCAGCTCTACGGGGAGCTCAACTTCCGGGTCACCGACGACCTCAAGTTCCACGGCGAGGTGCTCTGGTCGAAGCACGACGTTCCGCGCGAGCGGGTGTCGCCGGCCCAGTCCACCACCCAGTTCCCCACGCCGATCCTGGCGTCGGGCGGATCTCCCGGCGGCGGCACCTCGCCCTATCCGGCGGTCGGCCTGAACCAGCAGTCGCGGTTCTACGTCCCGGCGAACAATCCGGGCCTGCTCGCCCTCCTGGCCAATCCGGCGACCTGCCCGGCGATCGGCGCGACGGTCTGCGCCAACGCCGCGGCCAACGGGGTGATCGCCTCGCAAACCCTGTGGCGGCCGGAGGGCTGGGGCGGCAACCCGCTGTTCCCGCAGGCCGGCGGCGCGGACCTGCAGCGCCGCGAGGCCGAAGCCTTCCGCGTCGCCGGGGAGTTCTCCGGCCAGCTGCCCGACGTCAGCCTGCTGAAGTCCATCGGCTGGACCGCCGGCATGACCTGGCAGGAGAACAAGGGCCGGCAGGAGACACCCGACCTCTCCGTCCGTCGCCTGGAGCTCGCGCTGCGCGGCCTGGGCGGGCCGGGGTGCAATCCCGCGACGGGCGCGCCGGGCGTCGGTCCGTGCCTGTGGTTCAACCCGTTCTCCAACGGCTATCCGAACAGCCCCGGCACGGGTCTGACCAATCCGTTCTACGCGGCCAGCACCGCGAACAGCGCGGCCGTGCTGAACTGGATGCACATCTACGGCAACGACGACATCACCACCCAGCTGTTCACGGCCGACCTCGTGGTCAATGGCAAGAGCGGGCTTACCCTGCCGGGCGGCGACGTGGCCTGGGCGGTGGGCGCGCAGTGGCGCTACGACCGCTACAAGGTCGACGCCGACCCGAACTACGACATCGCCTCGGCCCCCTGCGTCGACAGCCCGCCGTTCGGTCCGGGCACGCCGGTCTGCACCAACGGCACCGGCGCCTATACCTTCTATGCGGCGGTCCAGCGGTTCGACATCGGCCGCACGGTCAAGGCTGTGTTCGGCGAGATCAGGCTGCCGGTCCTCGACAACCTCGAGGTGACCGGCGCCGTCCGCTACGAGGACTACGGTGGCAATGTCGGCTCGACCACCAATCCCAAGGTGGCCGTCCGCTGGCAGGCCCTGGACTGGCTGGTGTTCCGCGGCTCGGCGGGCTCGACCTTCCGCGCGCCGCCGCAAAGCTCGATCACGCCCGGCTCCAACCGGACGCTCGCCCAGTTCAACCTGCCGGGCGTCGGCAACCTCTACCGGCCGGTCGATGTGGCCAACAACCCGAGCCTCCAGCCCGAAACCGCCAACACCTACAACGTCGGCATGGTGATCGAGAAAGGGCCCTTCCGGGCGACGGTCGACTACTTCAAATTCAAGTTCAAGAAGGAGCTGACCAGCGAAACGGCGGCCTCCGTCGTCGCCACCATGTTCCCGAGCGCCACGCCCGCCACCTGGCAATGCGGGAATGCGGCGCTGGCCTCGCGGTTCACCTTCTCGGACGGCGGCTGCGCCCCGGGCAATCTGCTGGGCGTGAAGACCAACCTGATCAACGGTCCGGGCGTCGACACCTCCGGTCTCGACTTCACGGCCCTCTACAACTGGAGCGACGCGTTCCGGGACACCGACGTGACCTTCGGCGGCGACGCCACCTACATGATCGAGTACAAGCGCGGCCCGCTCATCACCATCGACGGCTTCACCATCGCCCAGGCCATCGATCGGGCCGGCAAGAGCGAGCTGCTCAGCGCCTTCTACTCGTATCCGAAGTGGCGGGCGAACGCGTACGTCAACTTCAGCCACGGCCCGCACAACCTGCGCTGGACCACCCGCTACAAGGCGGGGACGACCAACATCATCCAGGGCTTCCCCGACCTGAAGACCAAGAACGAGATCACCCACGACCTGGTCTACACGGGCCAGCTGCCGTGGGAGACGACGCTGACGGTCGCCGTCAGCGACGTCTTCGACAGCGATCCGCCGTTCATCCGCAGCCAGTACAACTACGACTACACCAACGCCTATTTCCTGGGCCGCACCGTCACGGTCGGCCTGCGCAAGCGGTTCTGACCGCGCTCGGGTAGCCTCAAGAGCGCCGCCGGCCGTCCCGGCGGCGCTTTTCGTTGCGGGCCAGCCCCCCCGGGCCGTCAGGGCCGCGCGTTCTTGGGCAGGGCGGCGATTTCCTCGGGCGTCAGCTTGTGCATCGAACGCACCGGGCAGCGCTGCGGGCCGATGGCCGAATGCGTGACCACCTCGGCGTCCATGCCGTCGCAGATCCACGACGAGGCGCGCGACACCAGCGCCACGCGCTGGTTCCAGTCGATGTCGGGGCAGGTCCCGAACATGTCGAACCGGTAGACGTCGCGCACGCCGACCCGGACATAGAGCGTCTTCTCGTCCGGCGCGGCGAAGCTCGAAACGTTGCGCGTGTAGAAGCACTGGTGGGCGTCGTACTTCCCGGTCGCCGCCGACTTGGCGAGCGCGATGGGAGAGGCGGCTCCGCCGGCGATCAGAGCCGCGGCGGCGGCCAGGGCGATCATCATCCTCATGTCTTCG
The DNA here is from genome assembly GCA_028290925.1 of Phenylobacterium sp. Taxonomy (GTDB): domain Bacteria; phylum Pseudomonadota; class Alphaproteobacteria; order Caulobacterales; family Caulobacteraceae; genus Phenylobacterium. Next base: position 3,106 of record JAQGIX010000368.1, read on the forward strand.
ATCCTTGAACGAAGAATGTCCCCCACGCTTTATACGCTCACGGCGGAGGCTTAGGAACGGCCGCGCCGCGCCGCGCGCCTGGAGAAGCGGTCGGGGGCGACCAGCTCGGCGAGGTCGGCCGCCAGCGGCGAGGGCGCGCCCAGCGCCAGGGCGGCCACATGCTCGGCCAAAAGCGGGCCGAGCGAGAAACCGCGCGAGCCGAAGCCGGTCAGCCAGAACAGCCCCTCTTCCGCGCCCGGCGCGCGCCCGGCGATGGGAAGCCGGTCCGGCGTGGTCGCGCGGATCGCGGCGCGGCCGTCGAGCGGCTGCCCCGCCAGGCGCCCGGCCAGCGCAGGCAGGGCTTCGGCCAGGGTCGCGAGATTGCGCGCGTGGTCCGCCGGACGCAGGTCCAGGGCCTCATCGTCGCGGTCGTGGGTCGCGCCGAACAGGGCGCCGTTGCGGGTCGGCAGGACATAGCCGCCCCAGGCGGCCGGCGGCGGCCGTTCGCCGCGGGTCCAGCTCGCCTGGCCG
>JAQGIX010000389.1 GCA_028290925.1 Phenylobacterium sp.
GGCGGCTGCAGGCCAGGGGGGGCAAGGCCGCGATCCCGCTGGTGGTGCTGTCCACCGCCCATCCGGCCAAGTTCCCCGAGGCCGTGCGCGAAGCCGCCGGCGTCGAGCCGCGCCTGCCCCAGGCGGCGGTCGGCCTCGACACCCTGACCGAACAGTTCGACCGCCTGCCGGCCGACGCCGGAGCGGTGAAGGCCTACCTGAGGACCTTCGCCCTCGCCGACCGGAACGGGGCCGCTTGAGCGGCCGGCTACATCGCCTGGCCAATGGCGTGCGGGTCATCTGCGACCCCATGCCGGACCTGGAGACGCTCGCGGTCAGCGTGGTCGCGGGGCGCGGGGCGCGGGCGGAGGCCGAGGCGCAGTCGGGCTGGGCCCATCTTCTGGAGCATATGGTGTTCAAGGGCGCGGGCGACCGCTCGGCCCGCGACATCGTCGAGGTCATCGAGGCCCAGGGCGGCCAGATCAACGCGGCCACCGGCTATGAGCGGACCAGCTTCCAGGTGCGCGCCCTGCGCCACGGCCTCGACCTGGGCCTGAGCGTCATCGCCGACCTGGTGCAGCGGCCGATCCTCGACGCCGACGACCTGCGCCGCGAGAAGCAGGTGGTGGCTCAGGAGATCGCCGAGGCGGCCGACACCCCGGACGACCTGGTCTTCGAACTGGCGCAGGCGGCCGCCTTCGACGGCCATGCGCTCGGTCGCCCGATCCTCGGCACGCCGGCCTCGATCGGCAAGGCGACGCCAGGGACGCTCAGCGACTGGCGCGCGGCGCTCTATGCGCCCGAAAGCCTAGTGGTCAGCGCCGCCGGCGCGGTGGACGAGGAGGAGCTGCTGCGCCTCGTCGAGCGGGACTTCGGCCAGATGCGCGGCCAGACGCTGGCGGCCACCGGCCCCGCGGTGTTCGCGGGTGGTCTTCGGCCCGTGGCCAAGTCCCTGGAGCAGGTCAATGTCGTGCTGCTGCTGCCGGCGGTGGGCGCGCGCGACCCGGACTATTTCACCCTGCGGCTGCTGGCCGAGATCCTCGGCGGCGGGATGGCCTCGCGGCTGTTCCAGGAGGCGCGCGAGAAGCGCGGCCTCGCCTACGCCATCGACGCCTATGCGGAGACCTACGCCGACGCCGGCGTGCTGGGCGTCTTCGCGGGCTGCGCGGCCGCCGACGCCGCCGAGCTCGCGCGGGTGACCGCCGGGGAGATCGCCGGCATGACCGCCCCGGTCGACGAGGCCGAGCTGGCGCGGGCCAAGGCGCAGCTGAAGGGCGCGATGTTCATGGGCCGGGAATCGGCGCTGGCCCGGGCCGAACAGGCCGCCGCCCAGGTGCTGCTGTTCGATCGCACCCTGGAGCCGGAGGAGATCGCCGAGGAGATCGACGCCGTGACCCCGGCGGACCTGGCCCGACTGACGGAAACCATTCTCCAGTCCCGCCGCGTGGCGGTGGCCGTCCTGGGCCCCAAGGCGGCGCTTGGCGCGGCCGACGGTTTCCAGCGGGCCCTGTTCGGCTAACGCCACTGCTCGGTGCGCGGACGGGCCGTCAGCAAGGATCCCTGGCGCGCAGCCGAGTCTGCTTCGCAAATGCTCCCGGCCTTGACGCGCGGCCGAATTCCGCGAGGCTCCCTGCATGGCGCTGCTGGACTGGATCGCTCCGGAAAGCGGCCTTCGCGTCGAAGGCCAGGGCGTGGTGCTGCGTCCGCCGCGGGCCTCGGACTATCCCGAGTGGCGGGAGCTGCGCGCCGCCTCGCGGGCCTTCCTCCAGCCGTGGGAGCCCACCTGGCCGGCCGATGACCTGACCCGAGCGGCGTTCCGACGCCGGCTCGCCGCCTACGCCCGCGACCGGGAGCTGGGCGCGGCCTATTCCTTCTTCGTGCTGCGCGGCCTCGACGAGGCGCTGACCGGCGGCATCACGCTCTCCAACGTTCGCCGCGGCGTCGCCCAGATGGGCACGGTCGGCTACTGGTGCGGCCGCTCGTTCACGCGCCAGGGGCTGACGCTGGCGGCGGTCCGCGCGATGACCGATTTCGCCTTCCGCACGCTCGGCCTGCACAGGCTTGAGGCGGCCTGCATTCCGGAGAACGATCCCTCGCGCAAACTGCTCGCCAGGGCCGGCTTCGCCGAGGAGGGATACGCCAAGGCTTATCTGAAAATTAACGGCGCTTGGCGAGACCATGTCCTGTTCGGCCTGGTGTCGCCCCTCAAGGGGCCGGAGGGACCGGACGAGGGGGTGTCGGTCTGATCGACGCCCGCAGGTTCGGGCGGCGTTTTCGGCGATGGCCAACGGCTGGATGTGGGATGCGACGACCACGCTGGAGGCGCTCGGCGGCGCTGACGTGGCCCTCTGGGTCTGGGAGCCCGAGAAGGACCGCCTGCGCCTGACCGGCGCTTCCCGCGCCCTGGGTCTTGGCCCGCTGGCTCCCGACTGCTCCTCCGCGGCGCTGCGCGCGCTCGCCCTGCCGCAGGACCGCGCCTTCGCCGAGGACATATTGCGTATCCGCGAGCCCGGCGCCGAGGTCTCCGTACGCCTGCGCATGCGCGGGGCCGGCGTCTGCATCTGGCGGGGGCTGTGGCTGGAGGAAGGCTGCCGCGCCGCCGGGGTGGTGGCGCCGGAGACCAAGTTCGCCGCCTCCGACCAGGACGCGCTCACCGGCCTCATGGATCGCCGCAGCTTCGTGATCCGCGCCCGCGAGCGGCTGCAGGAGGCGGGCCGTCATGAGCTGATCGTCGCCGACCTGGACCGCCTGCGCCGGCTGAACGAGGCGCTCGGCCACGAGCGGGCCGACCTGGTGCTGGCGGCGCTCGGCTCACGCCTGGCCGCCGCCTTCCCGGCCGGCGCCTTGCTGGCCCGCATCGGCGAGGATGAGTTCGCCGCGCTGGCGCCGTCTGCGATGTCGCCGGGTCCTGACGCCCTGCGCCGCGCGCTCGAGCAGCCGCTGCGCGTCGCCGGCTTCGACATCCACCCGACGCTGTCCATCGGCGCCGTCGAAGCCGAGGGCGGGTTTGATGCGCCGGAGGCCGCCGAGCTGCTGCGCCGCGCCGAGCTCGCCGTGGAGTCCGCCAAGAGCCACGGCCGCGGTGGGGCCGCCGCCTACGGCCGGACGCTGGAGACCGACGGCCTGTCCCGCCTGGCGCTGGAGGGCGATCTGCGCGGCG
>JAQGIX010000407.1 GCA_028290925.1 Phenylobacterium sp.
GATCGCCGCGATGGTCGTGAGCGCCTGGGCGACGCCCTCCAGCCGGCCCTCGTCCAACAGCAGGCGGTCGACCAGCGGCGCATCGAGGCCGGCGGCCTTGGCGGCGGCGACGTCGCGGGCGTTGGCGGCGAGGATGGCGGGCGCCGCCGCGCGCACGGCCTTGGCCATGGCCACGATCGCGCCGGTGCGGGCCGAGGCGTCGGCGAGCCGCAGCGTCTGGGCCGCGGCCTTCGCCGCCCGGCCCATGGCGCTCATCTCAGCCTGCAAGCTCGCGCCCGCGTCGTCCATCGGGAAGGATCTCGATATGCTCAGCTTGAGCCTTACCTAGCCCTCTTCGGGCCGGCGGCAAACCCTCACCCGGGGTCAGGCAGGCGCCCGAGCGCCAGGTCGTCGGCGTGCACCATGGGCCCGGCGGTGTAGCCCAGCGCCGGCTCGATGGCGGCGGACTTCAGCCCGCAGATGCGCGCGGCGTCCTCGGCCTCGTAGCGGACCAGGCCGCGGGCGATCTCGATCCCCGCCTCGTCGAGGATGACCACCGCGTCGCCCTTGTCGAAGCGGCCCTCGATGCGCCTGACCCCAGCCGCCAAAAGGCTCCGGCCCTTGCGCACCGCCGCCGCGGCGCCGTCGTCCACCACCAGGGCGCCGGCCGGGGCCAGGCTGCCGGCGATCCAGGCCTTGTAGGCGGCCGCCGGCGTGGTCGAGGCCTCGATCACCGTCGCCCGTTCGCCGGCCTCCAGCGCCGCCAGCGGCGAGGGCCGGTGGCCGATGGTGATGACCGTGGCGCAGCCCGCCGCGCTGGCGATCTTGGCGGCGGCGAGCTTGGTGGCCATGCCGCCGGTCCCGACGCCCGCCCGGGCATTGGCGCCGCCGGCCATGGCCTCGATCTCCGGCGTCAGCCGCCGCACCCGGGCGATGTGCTCGGCGCCGGCGTCACGCCGGGGATCGGCGGTGTAGAGCCCGTCCACGTCGGAGAGCAGCACCAGCACGTCGGCGCCGATCATCTGCGCCACGCGGGCCGCCAGCCGGTCGTTGTCGCCGTAGCGGATCTCCTCGGTCACCACGGTGTCGTTCTCGTTGATCACCGGGATCACGCCCAGCGACAGCAGGGTGTCCACCGTCGCCCGGGCGTTCAGCCAGCGCCGGCGCACCTCGGTGTCGTCGCGGGTGAGCAGCACCTGGGCGCAGGTCAGGCCGTGCGGCTCGAAGGCCTCTTCCCAGGCGCGCATCAGCGCCGACTGCCCGGCCGCGGCCGCGGCCTGCTTCTCCGGCATGGTCAGCGCGCGCCGCGACAGCGCCAGCCGCTTGCGGCCGAGCGCCACGGCGCCGGAGGAGACCACCAGCACCTGCTGGCCCCGCGCCCGCAGCCGCGCCACGTCGGAGACGAAGGCGTGCAGCCAATGGCTGTCGGCGGCGCCGTCGGCGGCCACCAGCAGGGCCGAGCCCACCTTGACGACGATCCGCCGGGCCTCGGCCAGGCCGCTCACGGCGTCCAGCCGTCGGGATCTGCGGGGGACTCCAGCGCCTCGGCGTCCTCCGCCTCGACGATCTCGCCGCGCTGGCGGCGCACCCGGCGGAAAGCCTCGCGCAGCAGGTCGGTGACGCCTTCGCCGGAGACCCCGGAGGCCAGCCGCGGCTTGATCCCGGCCGCGGCCTCCAGCTCGGCGGCCTTGGCGGCGCGGGTCTCCTCGTCCAGGGCGTCGACCTTGTTCAGCACCAGGATCTCCGACTTCTCGGCGATCCCCTCGCCATAGGCCTGCAGTTCCTGACGCACGGTCGCCCAGGCGCCCGCCACGTCCTCCTGGGTGGCGTCCACCAGGTGGATCAGCACCGCCGTGCGCTCCACGTGGCCCAGGAACCGGACGCCCAGCCCCGCGCCTTCGCTGGCGCCCTCGATGAGGCCGGGGATGTCGGCCAGCACGAACCGCTCGCCCAAGGACAGGTCCACGACGCCGAGGTTGGGCTGCAGGGTGGTGAACGGATAGTCGGCGATCTTCGGCTTGGCCGCGCTGGCCGCCGCCAGGAAGGTCGACTTGCCGGCGTTGGGCAGGCCCACCAGCCCCACGTCGGCGATCAGCTTCAGGCGCAGCCAGATCCAGGCTTCCTCGCCGTCCAGGCCCGGGTTGGCGAACTTCGGCGCCTGGTTGATCGGGCCCTTGAAGTGGGTGTTGCCGAACCCGCCGTTGCCGCCCTTCAGCAGCCGGATCCGCTGGCCGGAGGTGGCCATGTCGGCGATCACCTGCTGCTTGTCCTCGCTCAGCACCTGGGTGCCCACCGGCACCCGCAGCACCACGTCCGCGCCGTTCGCCCCATGGCGGTTGCGGCCCATGCCGTGGACGCCGGTCTCGGCCTTGAAGTGCTGCTGGTAGCGGTAGTCGATGAGGGTGTTCAGCCCGTCCACCGCCTCGATCCACACGTCGCCGCCGCGCCCGCCGTCGCCGCCATCCGGGCCGCCGTACTCGATGTACTTCTCCCGCCGGAACGACACGGCTCCGCCGCCGCCGTTGCCGGAGCGGATGTAGATCTTCGCCTGGTCGAGGAATTTCATGTCGGATCGCCGATAGCACAGATCGTGATCCTTCTCCCCTTGCGGGAGAAGGTGGCCCGCGAATGCGGGTCGGATGAGGGGTCTCTCAGAACGCTCAGCAAAGCCGACGCACGGCGAGGGGTGCGCGACCCCTCATCCGTCGGGCATGCGCCCGACACCTTCTCCCGCAAGGGGAGAAGGGCCGAGCGGCGAGCTAAGCCAGCCACACCATCATCCGGGTCGGGACCGCGCGGCCTCTCGCCTTCGATGGCTTCAGGGCCACCTCGCCGGTGTAGAGGAAGCCCGCCTTGCAGAGCACCTGGCCCGACGCGGGGTTGTCGGCGAAGTGGCCGGCCACGACTAGGCGCTTGCGCCAATCGCGCTTCACCCACTTCAGCGCCCCGCGCACGGCCTCGGTGGCGTAGCCGCGGTTCCAGTAGGGCCGGCCGATCCAGTAGCCGAGCTCCGGCCGCCCGGTGGGGGCGGGCTTGAAGCCCACCATGCCGACCACGCCGAAGTTGCGGTGCTCGATGGCGAACGCCGCCTCGCGCGCCCAGTCCAGGCGCATGGCGCGATCCACATGGGCCTGCGCGTCGGCGTCCGAATAGGGATGCGGCATGGAGACCGTCTGGCCGGCCACGTTGAGGTCGCCGGCGAGCTTGGCGATCGGATCCACGTCGGCCGGAACCGGCCCGCGCAGGATCAGCCGCTCGGTGGCGATCACGGGGGTCACTTCGATGGCGCACATGTCGTCTACCTCCCGGGCCGGTTGGGTCCGGCCCAAAACAAAAGCGGGGAGCCCGGCGCCCCGGACTCCCCGCTTGAGTCTTGTCCGGTCCGCCTCGATTTGGGGCGGAACCGGTATGGAGGTTCCGCTTAGCTGGCGTTGGCGTCCATGGCCGGGACGACCGTCACGTAGGTTCGGTCGTCGCGCTTGGTCACGAACTTCACCGCGCCGTTCACGAGCGCGAAGAGGGTGTGGTCCTTGCCGAGGCCGACATTGTCGCCGGGACGCCACTTGGTGCCGCGCTGCCGCACGATGATGTTGCCGGCGAGCACCGCTTCGCCGCCGAACTTCTTCACGCCCAGTCGCTGGCCGGCCGAGTCGCGCCCGTTGCGCGAGGAGCCGCCTGATTTCTTGTGAGCCATTGCGCTCTCCTAAATCCTGTTGAGACGTCGCCCGTACGCGGCGGCGCCTCAGTCCTTCTTCTTCGCAGCCGGGGCCTTCTTGGCGGCCGGCTTCTTCTCGGTCGCGGCCTTGGCTTCAGCCTTCGGCGCGGCGGTCTTCTTGGCAGGGGCCTTTTGCTTGGCCGGAGCTTCCGCCACCGGGGCGTTCACTTCGGCGGCCGCCATGGCGTCCTTCACCTCCGGAGAGGCCACGACCTCTTCGGCCGTCTTGGTCTTCTTCGGAGCCGCCACCTTCTTGGCAGCGCCGGCCGTCTTCGGGGCCTTGGCGGCCGCAGCGGCTTCCAGCTGGGCGGCCGGCGACACGAAGGTCAGGCCGCGGGCGCGGGCGTCGAGCTCGGCCTTGGTGATCAGCTTCACCTCGCCGTCCCACTTGGCTTCCTGGCCGGCGCCGGCGATCGAGGTCACCCGCAGTACGCTCTGCAGCTGCCGATGGCCGCCCGTGCGACGATAGCCCTTGCGGCGGATCTTCTTGAAGATCTTGATCTTCTCGCCCTTGCGGGTCTCGATCAGCGTGGCCTGGACCTTGGCGCCCTCGACGAGCGGCGCGCCGACCGTCACGGCCTCGCCTTCGCCCAGCATGAGCACGTCGGCGAACGCAATCTTCGCGCCCGGCTCGCCGTCCAGCTTTTCGACCACCAGCAGATCGCCGGGCTGAACCCGGTACTGCTTGCCGCCGGTCTTGATCACCGCGTACATCTTCGCGCCTTCGGAAATAGAGCTTTAGAGCAAAACGGAATGCGCCCGCAGGAGGCCCCGCGGGCGAGAGGGGCGGACTTATACGGAAAGGCCGGCTGAAGTCAACGAAGCGGCGCCCCAGGCGGCGAGCGATTTCGCCTTCGCGACCTGAGGGAGGTTCTCCAGGTCCTCGAGGGCGGCCCGATGGCCCCCCGGGGCAAGGGTTGAACCCTCATGGGAAGCGGCTAGTCTGCTGCTTTCCGGGCCGACGCGGGCGCCCGGCCAGACGGCTCGCCGTCCAAGACCCGCTCCTGTGAGCTTGGCCGCGAAGCCGGGCGGGAGCGTGCGCATGGCTGGACCCGACCCACATCCCTTCAAGGTTGCTGTTGTCTCGCGCCAGGACGCGCAGGCGCGGGCCGATGCGCGGCCGGAGACCGGCCGTCTTGCGGCGATCTTCCAGGCGCTTGAGCGCCAGGGGATCGCCGCTGAGCCTGCTGCATGGTCCGAGGACCTGACGGCGGAGGTCCGCGACCAGCTGCTGCGGGTGGATGGCGTTCTGGTCTGGGTGGACCCGATCGCCGCGACGAGCGGTGAGCGGCGCGGCGCTCTGGATGATCTCCTCCGCGAGGTCGCCGACGCCGGCGTCTTCGTCAGCACGCACCCGGACGTGACCGCCAAGATGGGGGTCAAGGGCGTGCTGTACCGCACCCGCGAGCTGGGCTGGGGAAGCGACACCTGGCTCTACGAGAGCGACGTCGCGTTCCGCACGGAATTTCCTCAGCGCCTGGCGTCCGGCGCGAGGGTGCTGAAGCAGAACCGGGGCAACGGCGGGATCGGCGTTTGGAAGGTCGAGGCCCTGGAAGGGACGAATGTCCGCGTCAAGGAGGCCAGACGGGATGGTGAGCTGCGCACCCTGCCGCTGGAAACCTTCATGATCGAGCGTACGGCGGACTTCGCGGGCGGTGAGCCTCTGATCGATCAGGCGTTCCAGCCGCGCCATCTGGAGGGGATGGTCCGCTGCTACATGTCCGGCGGCGAGGTCGCCGGCTTCGGCCATCAGCTCGTCCGTGCGCTCGCCGCGCCGGAGGACGGGCCGACCGAGCCGCGGGTCTACACCGGGCCGGACGACCCACGGTTCCAGCGTCTGCGCACGCTGATGGCACGTGAGTGGACGCCCGGCTTGGCGCAGCGCCTCGATATCGCGCCCGACGCCCTGCCGGTAATCTGGGACGCCGACTTCCTGCTGGGGCCCCGGACCCCGGCCGGCGACGACACCTACGTCCTCTGCGAGATCAACGTCAGCTCGGTGTTCCCGGTCCCCGACGAGGCGCCGGACGCGCTGGCCAAGACCACCCTGCGACGCCTCGCGGACGCACGGACCCGACGGCGGACCGAAGCCTGATCCCTGACCACTGGAGAACCAAGCATGACTGACGCCCAGATAGACCGCCGCCTGCTTCTGAGCGGCATGGCCCTCGCTGGCGCCGCGGCCGCGACGGCCGCCGCGGCGCAACCCGCGCCGCCGCCGCCCACCTTCACGCCGCAACCGCTGCCGTTCGATCCCAAGGGCGTGGTCGGCCTGTCGGAGAAGCTGCTGACCAGCCACCACGACAACAACTACGTCGGCGCCGTGAAGCGGTTGGGCGCGATCCGCGGCGCGTTCGGCAAGCTCGATCCGGCGACCGCCCCGGGGTTCGAGATCAATGGCCTCAAGCGCGAGGAGCTGATCGCCTGGAACTCGATGATCCTGCACGAGACCTATTTCGCCGGGCTGGTCCCGGGGACGGCGGCGAGCCCGGCGCTGGCCC
>JAQGIX010000425.1 GCA_028290925.1 Phenylobacterium sp.
GCGCGGTGGGAACGGAGCGGCCGCAGCGGGTGAGGCGCCGGCCTCCTCAGCGCGTCAGCCGCCGCCGGTTGGCCCGCACCTTGCGGCGGTAGTGGGCCAGGGCCCGCCGCGGCGCCAGGTGGGCCGAGCCGGTCATGGCGTCGGCGATCATCTGGGTCTGCGCCTCGCCGGCCGCCAGGATCTTCTCGTGGATCATCAGCTGGGCCTCGGCCGCCGCGGCGCCGTCGCCGGCCGCGAGCTTCATCATGCGCAGGGCGATCACCGTCTGCGACTCCGCCGCCAGCCGCCATCCGTCCACGGCCAGGTTCAGCCAGTCGCCATAGATCGATCGCATCGCATCTCCCGGGAGCCCGCCGCCATAGTGGCCCAGCTGGTGGTTCGTTCCACCGCCGCTCAGGCCTCCACCACCGCCTTGCCTACCGGAGTCAGCGACAGCACCGCCAGCTTCACGTGCTGCCAGGCGAACGGGATGCCGATGATGGTCACCGCCAGGGCGAAGGCCAGCACCAGGTGATGCAGCGCCAGCCACCAGCCGGCCAGCAGCAGCCACAGGATGTTCAGCACCAGGCTGGTGGCCCCCACGTCCCGGTCCACGACGATCTTTCCGAACGGCCAGTAGCTGAAGCCGGCCATGCGGAAGGCGGCCGGCGTCCACGGCAGGCCGACGACAGTGATCGCCAGGATCACCCCGGCCAGCAGCCAAAGCGTGCCGGAGATCCAGCCGCCCAGCACGAACCACAGCAGGTTCAAGAGTAGTCGCATAATGCCCCCCGGGACGGCGCCGTTCGGCCAGGGTGGCCGAGCGCCACCGCAGACCAGACAGCAAAATGGTGGTCTTCGGCGTCCTCGATCCCCCTCCGAGACCGCGCGCTTCGACAGGGCCCATTACGACGCCAGCCACATCCCGCTGGTCAAGGCCGCCTTCCAGGGCACGGGCCCCAGCGGAACCGGAGTTTTGGACCAGGAACCCACACGAACGGACACGAACGCGTCCGGCCCGCCGATGCGGCCGAGATCACCCCGAGACGCTGGATCGATCGCGCCTTCGGCGCCGTGGCGCGGCTTGTTCGCGTGGGTTCGTGGTCAATGCAAACGACGCCGCCGCCGCCGGCCCCGCCGGTCCAGCCCCGCTTCCGCGTGTTCCGTGTGTTCCGTGGTTCGAAACCCGACCGGCGCCTGACCTGTGACCGCGGTCACAGTGGGGGGGCCGGGCGGCCCCTAGAACTGGGCCGTCGCATCCCGCGACGCCCATTCGAAGGACACCGCAAATGCCCCGTCCCCTCATCCTCGCGACGGCCGCGCTCGCCCTGGCCGCCATCGGCTGCGGCGCCGCCAGCGCCCAGGACAGCGCCCAAAGCAGCGCCCAAAACAGCGCCGCGCCCTACAGCATCAGCGACCAGGCCATGACCGTGCGCTTCGCCGACCTGAACCTGTCCAGCGACCCCGGCGCCCGGGCGGCGCTCCAAAGGATCAGGAACTCCTCGGCGGCGTTCTGCGGCGAAGCCGATGCCCGCGACCTGGGCGTCATCGCCGCGCAGAAGGACTGCGTGGCGCGCATGAGCGCCAAGGCGGTCGGTATCCTCGACGTGCCGCGGGTGACGGCGATGGCCACCCCCACGACCGGAACGGTCGTCCTGGCGGGCGGCCCGCCCTGAGATTCGTGGCCGCGAATTAATCCTCGGGCATGTATTACGGCGTTCGCTCAGTCTTTCCACGTGCTAGGTTAGCTGGCGCAGGATCGACCGGGCGGACGCCTCCGCCCCGCCGCATCCGCGGAGGGTGCGGCATGGTTCATCCTGCGACTCCCCACACGACTCCCCAGACCCGCCAGGTCGCGGCCGCCCTGCACGCGGGTGGTTTCCTGGGCGCGCTGTCCGGCGACGCCTGCGACCGCCTGGCCGAGTCCGGCCGCGCCGTCGACCTCGCCATGGGCGCGGTGCTGTCCCAGGCCGGCGACCCCGGCGACGCCATGTTCATCGTCCTGGAAGGCGAGCTGGAGGTCCGGACGGTCTCGGCCGGCGGGCGCGAAACGCGGCTGGTGGCCCTGGGCCCCGGCGCGGTGGCCGGGGAGATGGCCGCGCTGGATGGCGGCCTGCGCTCCGCCGACATGGTGGCCAGCCGCCGGACGCGCCTGTGGCGCATTCCCCGCCAGGCCCTTCTCGAGACGCTCCGCACCGCGCCGGAGGTGGCGCTGGCGCTGCTGTCGGAGCTCAGCGCCCGGCTGCGGCGCACCAATTCGGACCTGGAGGTGCGCGCCACCGAGGACCTCGGCGGGCGGCTCGCACGCCTGCTCGGCCGGGAACAGGGCCCCCGCGGCCTGGTGGCGCTCAGCCAGTCCGAGCTCGCCCGGCGGCTCGGGGCGTCGCGCGAGAAGGTCAATCGCAAGCTGCAGGGGTGGGTGGCGGACGGCGTGGTCGAGGTGACCCCGTCGGGAATCCGGATTCTCTCCGCCGAGGGCCTGGAGCGTCGCCGGGCGCAGGCCTCGGAGCGCTGAACCGGTCCGACTGTCAAATGGCAAGGTGGCGCTCGGCCAGGCTGGCTAGCCTGCGGCGAAATCCGGGTGAACCGCCATGCCGATGTTCGAAACCTATCTGGCCCAGCTGAACCGACATTTCGGCGCCGACCGGATCCAGACCCTCGCCGCCGAGCGGCGCGACCATTTCGCGCCCGGCGCGCCGCTCGACCTGAGCTTCCTGATCGAGGGCGACACGCCCCTGCAGCGCGCCTGGAGCCGCCACCTCGCCACGGCGCCCGGCAGCTTCCGGGAGGTGCTGCGCGCGGTGATCCACTACGCCCTGTCCACCGAGCCGCCGACGCCGGTGACCTTCGCCTGGGCGCCCGGCTACGATTTCGAGGCCACCCTGTGGCAGGCGGCCGACACCGCGATGACCCGCGGCGGGATCACCGTGCTGCTGAAGAGCCGCTATCCCGACGACCGGCATCCGATGCACGGCGGCGCCAGGGACGACGCCACGGCCTAGATGATGTCGGACAGCGCCGGGCCCCGCAGCCCGGCCAGGCGGAGCGCGTCCTGCAGGTTGGCGCGATCGGCGCCGCGCGCGTAGGGCGCCAGCTTCGGCGGGCCGGTGGGCATGGCCCGCCGCGCCTCGTCCGTCCGGCCCAGCCGCGCCAGGCCGGCGGCCAGGATGGCGGGCGCCCTGAGGTCGCGCAGCGCCACCGCTTCCTCCGCGCGACGCACCGCCTCGGCGTAGGCGCCGGCGTGGAAATGGGCCAGCGCCAGCAGCGACAGCATCGCCCCCTGCTGCGGGTCGAAGGGGCTGTGGCGCAGGCTGCGCTCGATGGGCCCGATGGCTTCCGCGGCGCGCCCGGAATAGAGCAGCACCTGGCCCAGGCGGAAATGACCGAACGCCAGGTTGGGATTGAGCGCGATGGTCCGCCGCGCCTGGTCCAGGGCCTCGCGGTGCCGCCCGAGGTAGAGGGACGCGCCGGAGGCGGCGAAATAGCCGTAGGCGTCGCGGGGGTCGAGCCGGATCGCGGTCCGCGCCGCGGCCAGCGAGGCGACCAGGTCGGCCGATGCGTCGGACGACCAGCCGTAGATCACCCCGCCGTAGAGCGCGCGCGCCAGGCCCACATGGCCCAGCGCCAGCTCGGGGTCGCGCTCGATGGCCTGGCGGAAGAACCCCAGGGCCAGCCGGTGGTCCTCTTCCGACACCTTGTTGAGGCGCCACATGCCGCGCTGGAAATAGTCCAGCGCGTCGAGGTCGGCGGGGTTCTTGCGGGTGATCCGCGCCCCCTCGGTGTGCAGCATGGCCGGCTCGACCGCGCCCACCACCTGCTCGGTGATCTCGTCCTGCAGCGCGAGGATCTCCTGCATCTCGCGGTCGTAGTGCTCCGCCCAGAGGTTGGCCGAGGTGGCGGCCTCGATCAGCTGGGCGCTCAGCCGCACGCGGGCGCCGCTGCGGCGGACGCTGCCCTGCAGGATGTAGCGCACCCCGAGGTCCTTGCCGATGCGCGTCGGGTCCAGGCGGCGGCCCTTCAGGGCGAAGGTGGAATTGCTGCCGATGACGAAGAACCACCGCCAGCGGGAGAGCGCGGTGACGAGGTCCTCGGTGACGGCGTCGGCGAAATACTCCTGCTCCGCATCCCCCGTCCGGTTCTCGAACGGCAGCACCACGATCGAGGGCTTGGCGGGCACGGGCAGGCTGGCGGGGACCACCGGCGCGCGGCCGAGGCGGACCCGGTAGGCGCGCACCGGACGCGGCATGTTCTTCAGCTGCTGGGGGCCGAGGTCCTCGAACTGCACGTCGATGCGGCCGCGGACATCCTCGCGCACCCGGGCCGAGACGCAGATGCCGCCCACGTCGGCCAGCGCCTGGAGGCGGGCGGCGATATTGACCCCGTCGCCGAGGATGTCGCCGTCCTGCACCACGACGTCGGCCACGTGGATGCCGATCCGGAAGGTGAGGCTGCCCCGGTCGCCGGCGGCCAGGGCGTCCTGGATGCGCAGCGCGCTGCGCAGGGCGGCCACGTCGCTCGGGAAGGCCGCCAGCACCCCGTCGCCGGTGGTCTTGACCACCTGGCCGGCATTCTCCTCCACCGCCGGACGGATCAGGTCGCGGAAGGTCGCGCGGAAGAGCGCCAGGGTGGCTTCCTCGTCGGCGGCCACCAGGCGGCTGTACTCGGCCACGTCGGCCGACAGGATCGCCGTCAGCCGCCGCTCAACCTCTGGGGCCATCGGGGGTGACCCGGGTCACAGCGGCCCGGCCGGCCGGGGAGCACAAGGGGGCCACGGCAGGTCCTCTGCCGCCCAGCAGATCAGGAGCATGCCATGTCCTTCTTCAGCACCATCGCGAACGTCCTCATCGCGGCGATCCCCGCGGCGGCCGTCCTGGCCGGCCTCCTGAGCGTAGCCGGTGGGGTTGCGTGACCGCCGGTCGCGCGCCTGGCCGCCCAGTAGGCGCCCGCGGGCCGGTTCGTGCATTCACAAAAGCCAGCTTCCACCTCCTCCGCCGCACAGACGGGGGAGGTTTTTTTCAGCCGTGCCGCCGCCGCGCCAGCGCCGGGGACGACGGCATGGCCAGGTCCATCAGCGGGCCGCCGCGCAGGTGGGCCTCGACCTTTTCGGCCGGCATGGGCCTGGCGAACAGATAGCCCTGCATGCGGTCGCAGCCGGCGGCGCGCAGGAACAGGGCCTGAGCCTCGTGCTCCACCCCCTCGGCGACGATGCGCACGCCCAGCGTCCGGGCCGCGTGCAGCATGGCGCTGACCAGCTTGGAGACCCGGCCGTCGCGGCCCACCGCCTCGATCAGGCTGCGGTCGAGCTTCACCGTCTGGATCGGCAGGCTCATCAGGGCGCGGATGTTGGAGTAGCCGGTGCCGAAGTCGTCCAGGGCGACGCCCACCCCCTTGGCCGCCAGCCGCTCGATGTGCCGCCGCGCCAGCGCGAAGTCCTGCAGCAGGAAGGTCTCGGTGACCTCGACGGTCAGCGCCGTGGCGGGCAGGGCGGTGCGCGCCAGCCGCCCGATCAGCTTGCGCGAGAAGGCGGGGTCGAGCAGGTCGCGGGGGCTGACGTTGCAGGAGATGCTCTCGATCAGCCCTTCGGCCACCCAGGGAGCGGCGCGCGCGCAGGCGATCTCGAAGACCGCCTCGTCGATCTGGCCGATCAGGCCGAGCTCCTCGGCGATCGGCACGAAGGCGGCGGGCAGCAAGAGGCCCTGCTCGGGATGGTTCCAGCGGGCCAGGACTTCGACGGCGACGACGCGGCCGGTGTGGGAATCGATCACCGGCTGGAACCAGGGCTCTATCTCGCCGCCCGGGAGGGCGCGGCGCAGCTCGGCCTCCAGGGTCTGGCGGCGCAGGTTCTCGGCGCGCAGCTCGGCGTCGAAGGCGCTCCAGCGCCGGCCGCCGCGGGTCTTCACCCGATAGAGCGCCATGTCGGCGAAGCGCTGCAGGTCGGAGGCGTCGCCGGCGTCGTGCGGATAGACCGCCACGCCCACCGAGGCGCCGGGGGCCACCACGCGGCCGTAGATCGTCTGCGGCTGCGACAGCCGCGCCAGCAGGCGCTGGGCGCGGGCGGCCACCTCGCGGTCGCCGGAGATCAGGGCGAACTCGTCGCCGCCCAGCCGCGCGACCAGCTCGCCGGGACCGGCGTCGTCGCGCAGCCTCTGGCCCACCTCGGCCAGCACCAGGTCGCCGGCGTGGTGGCCGAGGGTGTCGTTGAGGTGTTTGAAGCGGTCCAGGTCGACGACGAACAGGGCCACCGAGCCGCCGGCCGCGCGGGCGGCGTCCAGGCGCTCGCAGAGCGCCGCGGTGAAGGCGCCGCGATTGACCAGGCCGGTGAGCGAATCCGTCTGCGCCAGGCGCAGCGTCAGTTCGCGCTCGGCCTCCAGCTCGGCCACGCGCGCGGCCAGGGCTTCGAGACGGGGTTGGGGATCAGGCACGGGGGAGTTGGCCTCGGACCGGCGGACGGAGACCGACCACAAGACCCCAACGCGGCGAACGCCCCGTTAAGCGACATGGTGAACGCGCGATTTAGGCGGTGACGGCCTGCGCCTCCGGCGGGACCTCGATCTGGTTCTCCCAGCGGGCGACGACGGCGGCGGCCACCGAATTGCCGACCACGTTGGTGGCAGAGCGGCCCATGTCGAGCAGGTGGTCGACGGCCAGGATCAGCAGCAGCCCCGCCTCCGGCAGGCGGAAGTAGCTGAGGGTGGCGGCGATCACCACCAGCGAGGCGCGCGGCACCCCGGCCATGCCCTTGGAGGTGACCATCAGGAGCAGCAGCATGGTGATCTGCTGGCCGACCGAGAGGTGGATCGAATAGACCTGGGCGATGAACAGGGTGGCGAAGGTGCAGTACATCATCGACCCGTCCAGATTGAACGAGTAGCCGAGCGGCAGCACGAAGCTCGCCACCTTGCGCGAGATCCCCCAGCGCTGCAGCTCCTCCAGCGTCCGCGGATAGGCCGCCTCCGACGACGCGGTCGAGAAGGCCAGCAACGCCGGGCTGCGGATCGCCGCGATCAGCTTCAGGGCCCTCGGCCCGACGATCAGCACCGCCACCCCGATCAACAGCGCCCACAAGATCCCCAGCGACAGATAGAACCCGCCCACGAACTTCGCGTAGGTCGCCAGGATCGACACCCCCTGCGTCGCCACCGTCGAAGCCAGCGCGGCGAAGATGGCGAGGGGGGCCGTCTTCATCACGAACCCGGTGACCTTCAACATTATGGCGGCCACCTGCTCGACCAGGGCCAGCACCGCCGGCGCCCGGTCGTCGATGGCCGCGACCGCCGTGCCCACGAAGATCGAGAACACGACGATCTGCAGGATCTCGTTGTTGGCCATGGCCTCGATGATCGAGCTCGGGACCACATGGGTGATGAAGGCCTTGAGCGTGAACTTCGACATGTCCACCGCGGCCGCCGCCTTGCCCCCGTCCGGCACCGTGAGCGACAGGCCCGAGCCCGGCTGCAGCAGGTGGACCATGACCAGGCCGATCAGCAGGGAGACGATCGAAGCCGAGATGAACCAGCCCATGGTCTTGGCGCCGGTCCGCCCGATGGTGGCGGCGTCCTCCATGTGCGCGATGCCGGACACCAGGGTCGCGAACACCAGCGGCGCGATGATCATCTTGATCAGCCGCAGGAAGACGTCAGTGATGATCGACAGGTTCTCGGCGACCGCCTTGGCCTGAGCGGGGGAGGCGTACTGGTTGAGGCCCCAGCCGACCGCGACGCCCAGCACCATGGCCGCGACGATGAAGGCCGTGAACAGACGATTCATAGGCAGGTGTTCCCCGAGGACCCGAGCGGCCTTTGTGGCCGCGAAGCCGGGCGGCGTCCATCCCGGCGGCTCGCCAAGGGGCTCCGGCCTAGCTATAAGGCCCAGGGATGAGAGAAAAGAACGCAGCCGGCATCGTCGATCGGCTAGAAGCTGAATACCGGAGCAGCGTCGATGCGCTCCGGAGCGCCCTTCGAGATTTCCTGGCCAACGGCATCCCGCCGGACCCCGAGCTCCGCGCCAGCGGCGCCTTCACCTATCCGGAACTCAGGCTCTACTGGCCGGCGGGCAAGCCCTATCCGCGGATCGGCCGCGCCTTCGCGCGCATCGGCCTGCCCGGACGCTATGCGGTCACCGTCACCCGGCCGGACCTCTACCGCGACTACCTGGTCGAGCAGCTCTCGCTCATCCAGCAGGACTTCGAGGTGGAGATCGAGGTCGGCCGCTCCACCCAGGAGATCCCCTTCCCCTACGTGCTGGACGGCGCCGCCGACATCGAGCTCGCCGACCGCAGCTCCATGGAGATCGCGCGGTATTTCCCGACCACGGAGCTCGCCCACATCGGCGACGAGATCGCCGACGGCTCCTGGCTCGCGCCGGAGGACCAGCCGCGGCCGCTCGCCCTGTTCGACGGCCTGCGCACCGACTTCTCGCTGGCGCGGCTGGCGCACTACACGGGCACGCCCGCCGAGCACGTGCAGCAGTACATCCTGTTCACCAACTACCACCGCTATGTGGACGAGTTCGTCCGCTGGGGCTGCGCGCAGCTGAAGGACGACGGCCCCTACAAGGCGCTGTCGGCGGCCGGCAACGTCTACGTCACGGCGGGCTCCTCCGATCCCGAGGCGCAGGTCGCGGCCGGTGCGTGGCGCAAGCACCAGATGCCCGCCTACCACCTGATGGGCGAGGGCCGCCGCGGGGTGACCCTGGTCAACATCGGGGTCGGCCCGTCCAACGCCAAGACCATCTGCGACCACCTGGCGGTCCTGCGCCCCCAGGCCTGGCTGATGATCGGCCACTGCGGCGGCCTGCGCGGCTCGCAGACCATCGGCGACTATGTGCTGGCCCACGCCTATCTGCGCGACGACAACGTGCTGGACCGGGTGCTGCCCCCGGAGATCCCGATCCCGCCGATCGCCGAGATCCAGGTGGCCATGAACCGCGCCGCCGAGATCGTCACCGGCGAGAGCGGCGAGGTGCTGAAGCGGCGCCTGCGCACCGGCACGGTGGTCACCACCGACGACCGCAACTGGGAGCTCCGCTATTCCTCCTCGGCCCAGCGGTTCAACCAGAGCCGGGCCGTGGCCATCGACATGGAGTCGGCCACCATCGCCGCCCAGGGCTACCGCTTCCGGGTGCCCTACGGGACCCTGCTCTGCGTCTCCGACAAGCCGCTGCACGGCGAGATCAAGCTGCCCGGCCAGGCCAACGCCTTCTATGAGCGGGCCATCGGCCAGCACCTGCAGATCGGCATCGCCACCATGGACCTGCTGCGCCAGGAGGGCTCGCGCCTGCATTCGCGCAAGCTGCGCAGCTTCGATGAGCCGCCGTTCAGATAGGCGTCTCGATTTCGCCCGCGACGCCCGCTAGATCAGGGCCATGACCCGTCACATCCCCTTCGAAGGCATCGAGAACTTCCGCGACTTCGGCGGCTACGCCACCGCCGGCGGCCGGGCGCTGAAGGCCGGCCGGCTCTACCGCTCCGGCCACCACGCCCGCGCCAGCGACGCCGACCTCGAGGCCCTCGCCGCCCTGGGCATCTCGGTGATCGTCGACCTGCGCCGGCCCAATGAGCGGGAGCGCGATCCCAGCCGCCGGTGGCCGGGCTTCGACGGCCGGGTGATCGACAGCGACGCCGAGCAGGAGAGGACGATCGAGTGGCTGGCCTTCCTGGCGGCCTCGGACCTCTCCATCGACGCCTTCCGCCAGTACATGCTGGACTACTATCGCGCCGCGCCCACCGATCCGCGCTACGTCGACCTCTACAGCCGCTACTTCCACGCGCTCGCCGACAGCGAGGGCCCGGTGCTGGTGCACTGCGCGGCGGGCAAGGACCGCACCGGCGTGATCTGCGCGCTCACCCACCACCTGGCCGGCGTGCACGACGACGACATCATGGCCGACTACCTCCTGACCAACGATCCGGCGCGCATCGGGGCGCGGGTCGCGGTGGTCGGGCCGCTGATCCACGAGGCCACCGGCCGCATGCCCTCGGACGAGGCGGTCCGCTACGCGATCAGCGTGGACGCCGAGTTCCTGGACGAATCCTTCGCCGTCATGCGCGACGGCTTCGGCTCGGTCGACGGCTATCTGGAGCAGGCGCTGGGGCTGAAGCCGGCGCTGCGCCAGGCGGTCCACGACCGGCTGCTGGGCTGACATCACCCGCCGCACCCCTTACGGAGTAGGCATGCAAAGCTTCCAGCCGCCGCACCGGGTTCTGATGGGGCCCGGGCCCTCCGACGTCAGCCCGCGCGTGCTGGCCGCCCTGGCGCGGCCGACCATCGGCCACCTGGACCCCGAATTCCAGGCCCTGATGGAGGAGATCAAGGGTGCGCTGCAGCGGCTGTTCAACGCCCCCGACCACGCCTGCGTGCCGCTGCCCGCGCCGGGCACCGCCGGCATGGAGGCGGCGATGATGAACCTGCTGGAGCCGGGCGACCGGGCGGTGATCGCCGTCAACGGGGCGTTCGGCGGCCGCATGGCGGACATGGCGGACCGGGCCGGGGCGAGCGTCGTCACCGTCGACCACGACTGGGGCAAGCCGGTGGATCCCCGGCGTGTCGAGGCGGCGCTCGTCGAGGCGCCGACCAAGGTCCTGGCCTTCGTGCATGCGGAGACCTCGACCGGGGTGCGCAGCGACGCCGGCCCGCTCTGCGCGCTGGCCCGCAAGCATGGCGCGCTGTCGGTGGTGGACTGCGTGACCTCGCTGGGCGGCATCGCCGTGGACGTGGCCGGCTGGGACGCCGACGTGGTCTATTCCGGGACCCAGAAGTGCCTGTCGGCCCCGCCGGGGCTGTCGCCGATCGCGCTCTCCCGGCGCGCCCAGGCGGCGATCACCGGGCGCAAGACGAAGGTGCGCAACTGGCTTTTGGATTTCAACCTGCTGATGAGCTACTGGGGCGGCGACGGCGGCCGGACCTATCACCACACCGCCCCGATCAACGCGCTTTACGGTCTTCACGAGGCGCTGGTGGTGCTGTTCGAGGAGGGGCAGCAGGCGGCCAT
>JAQGIX010000021.1 GCA_028290925.1 Phenylobacterium sp.
TGGGGAGGGGGGACCGTCCGCCGAGCGAAGCGAAGAGCGGAGGGTGGAAGGGGCAAGCCAAGCCCACGGCTCACCGCCCGCCCCCTCCACCACTCGCTCTTCGGCGAGTGGTCCCCCTCCCCCGAAATCGGGGGAGGCAGAGGAGGACGACGACGAGGATGATTACTGGCGATCCTCCGCCTAAGCATCCCCCGCCGGATCGCATCGCCGGTTCCGGCGTTGCTGTGGCATGCGTGTCGTCCACCCGGGCCGCCGCGTCGCGGCGTGCGCCGTCTGCATCGCTATGCTCTCACCGGCCAGCTCAGCCCTGGCGGCGGCGCACCATCCGCACATTGACCGTTCGGGCAAGCCGCAGTCCGGCGTCGCCTCCTATTACGGTGTCCACGCGGCCGGCAAGAAGACCGCCAGCGGCAAGAAGCTCGCGCCGAACAAGTTGACCGCCGCCAGTCGCACCCTGCCGCTCGGCACCAAGGCCAAGGTGACCAACGCCGAGACCGGCCAGTCCGTCGGCGTGACGGTCACCGACCGCGGCCCCTACGCCAAGCAGCGCATCCTCGACGTCTCGCCGAAGGCCGCCCAGCATCTCGGAATGAAGGACGATGGGGTCGCGAAGGTGAAGGTCCAGCCGTTGCAGGAACCGCCGGCCTCCGAGCCCGCCGGATCGGACAAGAAGCGCTAGGTCGGCGGCGGCGGGGCGCCCGCCTGGCCGTTGGCGCTGGACCAGGCCGAGCCGGCGGCCGCGGTGACCACCAGGGCCACGCCCCCCATCTGGGTGAGCGTCAGGCGCTCGCCCAGCAGCAGCACGCCGGAGATCACGCCGAAGGCCGGCTCCAGGCTGGTGAACACCGAGAAGGTGCGGGCCGGCATCCGCGGCAGGGCGTAGATCTCCAGCGAGAAGGGGATGGCGGTCGATACCAGGGCGACGAGCAGCGCGAGGGGCAGGATTTGTGGCGAGAAGAGCGCCGGTCCCGCCTTGAGCAGGCCCCAGGGCAGCACCACCAGGGCGGCGATGCTGGTGGCCAGCGCCGCGGTCGACCCTCCGAAGGCGGCGCTCGCCACGCGCCCGGAGAGGATGTAGCCGGCCCAGCAGGCCGCCGCGCAAAGCGCGCTGGCCACGCCCAGCAGGTCGATCGCCGAGCCCTGGGCCCCCGAGCCCACCAGCGACCAGACGCCGCCCGCCGCCAGGGCCGCCCACAGCAGGTCGGTCGGGCGGCGCGAGCCTGCGACGGCGACGCTGAGCGGTCCGAGGAACTGCAGGGAGATGGCGACCCCCAGCGGCAGGCGCGCGATCGCCAGGTAGAAGAACAGCACCGCCCCGCCCGCCGCCACGCCGAGGCCGATCAGCGGCGCGATCGGCGCCGCGCGCGGCCAGCTCCGCCAGGGGCGGATGAGGATCACCAGCAGTGCGGCGCCGAGGCCGAGGCGCAGCGCGGCCGCGCCTTGCGGACCGACCGCCGGGTACAGGCCCTTGGCGATGGCCGCGCCGGTCTGGAAGCAGGCCATGGCCGCGAGGGTGGCCGCGAACGGCAGGATCCTCGCGATGCGCTCAGGCCAGGTCTGCCGGTCCATCGCCCCTCGTTTCGCCGGCGTGGTTTCTCATTGAGCCCGCAGCACGCGGGCCTTCAACGCATTGGGATTGTGTCGGCGCGCCTAGGCGACCCGCACGCGCGCGGTGCTCTCCGGCAGGTCCGTCCCGAAGGCGCGCTGGAAGAACTCGGCGACGGTGCCGCGCTCCAGCTCGTCGCACTTGTTCAGGAAGGTCATCCGGAAGCCGAGCGCGATGTCGCCGCCGAAGATCTCGGCGTTCTGGGCCCAGGTGATCACCGTGCGCGGGCTCATGACGGTGGAGATGTCGCCGTTCATGAAGGCGTTGCGGGTCATGTCGGCCACGCGGACCATGGCGTTGATCGTCCGGCGGCCCTCGGGCGTGTTGTAGGTCGGCGCCTTGGCCAGCACGATCTCGGCCTCCACGTCGTGGCTGAGGTAGTTCAGCGTGGTGACGATCGACCAGCGGTCCATCTGGCCTTGGTTGATCTGCTGGGTGCCGTGGTAGAGCCCCGTCGTATCTCCCAGGCCGATCGTGTTGGTCGTGGAGAACAGCCGGAACAGCTTGTTCGGCCGGATCACCCGGTTCTGGTCCAGCAGGGTCAGCTTGCCCTGCGCCTCCAGCACCCGCTGGATCACGAACATCACGTCCGGACGCCCGGCGTCGTATTCGTCGAACACCAGGGCGATCGGCCGCTGGATCGCCCAGGGCAGCATGCCCACGCGGAATTCAGTGACCTGCTTGCCTTCCTTCAGGACGATGGCGTCCTTGCCCACCAGGTCGATGCGGCTGACGTGGCTGTCCAGGTTCACCCGCACCAGCGGCCAGTTGAGCCGCGCCGCCACCTGCTCGATGTGCGTCGACTTGCCGGTGCCGTGATAGCCCTGGACCATCACCCGGCGGTCGAAGGCGAAGCCGGCGCAGATCGCCCGGGTGGTCTCGGGATCGAACTTGTAGGCCTCGTCGATATCCGGCGCGTGCGGGTCGCGCTGCGAGAAGGCCGGGACCTGCATGTCGAAGTCGACGTCGAAGGTCTCGCGCGCGTTGACCGTGTGGTCCGGCGTGAGCGAGAGCAGGGCGTCGTCGGCGGTGTCGATAACAGTCATGGCGCGGATCGATTACAGTCTTGGGCTGGAAGTGGCAAACAGCTGTTTCGGAAGCCTCGCGCGTTGACGCGAGGGTAGGGAGGCCGGGTGATGTCGCAGGACGCGGAAAGCCCCTATCGAACGATCCGCGTGACGGCGGAGCCCTCGGGCTTCGGGGCGGAGATCGTCGGCCTCGATCTCGCCCATCCCTTATCTAAGGGGGCGCTGGCCGAAGTGAAAGCCGCCTGGGCCAGGCACGCCGTCGTGGCCTTCCCCGACCAGCCCCTGACGCTCGACCAGCTGGAGGCCTTCACCCAGGCCATCGGGCCGTTCGGCGAGGACCCGTTCATCAAGCCCATGCCGGGCCATCCCAACGTCCTTGAGCTGCGCCGCGAGCCCGACGAGAAGGCCACCAACTTCGGCGCCGGCTGGCACTCCGACTGGAGCTTCCAGCAGGCGCCGCCGGCCGCCACCCTGCTGCATTCCGAGGTGGTGCCCCCGGTCGGCGGCGACACCCTGTTCTGCGATTGCGTCCGCGCCTACGAGGCGCTCTCCGAGGTCATGAAGCAGATGCTCGCGCCGCTGATGGCCGTGCACTCCGCCGGCCGCGCCTACGGGACCCAGGGTGTCTTCGCCAAGGAGACCGCCAGGCGGACCCTGCAGATCGTCGTCTCGCCGGAGGCCGACAAGAGCCTCACCCACCCGCTGGTTCGCACCCATCCTCTAACCGGTCGAAAAGCGCTGTTCATCTCGCCGGTCTACACCGTCGGCATCGAAGGTATGACGCCGAAGGAGAGCACCGCGATCCTCGGCCACCTGTTCCAGCACATGACCCAGGACGAGTTCATCTACCGCCACAGGTGGCGGCCGAAGATGCTGCTGATGTGGGACAACCGCTGCACCATGCACTTCGCCGAGGGCGGCTACGACGGCCACCTGCGGCTGATGCACCGCACCACCGTGGCCGGCGATGTCCCGCGCTAGTCGGCGGCTTGCCCCTTGAGCGGCGCGATGGCCACGAAGCTCACCGCCGCCGCGCCGGCCAGATACCAGCCGACCGGGGTCAGGCCGCCGCGATCCGCCAGCGCCTGGGCGACGATCGGCGCCAGGCCGCCGCCCAGGATCCCGCCGACGTTGAAGGCGATGGACGCTCCGGAGTAGCGCACCCGCGCCGGGAACAGGCCCGGCAGGAAGGCGCCCAGCGGTCCATAGACGAAGCCCATCATGAACAGCGCCGCCGACAACCAGGCCCAGATGGCGACCAGCGAGCCGGAGCCCATCATGGTCCCCATGACCAGGCCCACGGCGATGGTCCCGATGCAGCCGGCCAGCAGCACCCGCCTGGGGCTCGCCTGGTCCGACCACCAGCCGGCGATCAGGATGCCTGCGGCGAGGAAGCCGATCGCGCCCAGCTCGACGGCCAGGAACTGGGTGCGGCTGTAGCGCAGGGTGGCCACGCCGTAGCCGAGCGAGAAGGCCGTCGCGAGGTAGAAGATCGCGAAGCAGGCGACCACCGCGAAGGTCC
>JAQGIX010000032.1 GCA_028290925.1 Phenylobacterium sp.
AAGGGGGCTGGCGCCATCAGCAGCAGCATGGCGAGAAGCAGGAGCAGCAGGCTCGCTGTCTGAACGGCCTGGACGCCAGGATCGAGCTTGGCGAACTTGTCCGTCAGATAGGCCGCGAACTGGAAGCCGAGCAGGGCCTGGACGCCGGGCAGGACGATGCGCGCCTCGGTCAGCAGTTCCGAGATCTTCTCCTTCAGGGGCAGGCGGGCGTCGGCCTTCGCCGGCCGCCTGGTTGCGGGTCTGCGTTGCATCAGTTCGATTCCAAACCAGAGGAACAGCGCCACCAGGGTGGCGGTGAGGCCGAGAAGCATGGCGGCCGCGGTCGGCAGCCGCACGCTGGTCGCCACGGTGACGTCGGCGCCGAGGGCCAGCGCGAACACCACCAGGGCGGTGATCATGACCAGGCTGATGAGCGTCGACTGCCGCGCCGTGGCGTCGCCGTCCTCGCACAGGCGGTGGAACGGGGTCGGTGTGATCAGCACGATCACGACGATCAGCATGGCGGCGAACGCGCTCATCGCCAGCGCCTTGGTCCATGCGGGCAGGGGCTCGAAGCCGGGCTGGAAGACCGCCTGGTAGTGGAAGCCCAAGAGGATCTGCGCGCCCAGGATCACCGTCCTGATCTCGCTCAATCCCTTGCTCAGGCGATCCCTGATGTCGGCCATCACCGCCTCAACCGCTTCCCCGCCATCGCGTTCCTGAAGCTGGGCGAAGGGCCGGTCGTCGGGGCCGGGGCGGGCCGGCGGGGGCCGTCAGGTCCCTTCGGCCGCCAGCTGCGCCACGATCTGTTCGTGGACGCCGCGCTTGAGCGGATTGAACAGCATGGCGACCGCGCAGATCGCGACGCCCAGCAGCGGCAGGCCGACCATGAGGGCCTTCAGGCCCTGCAGGGTGTGGGCCGTCTGGACTTCGTGGGCGCGGTAGCCGACGGCCCCCAGCGCCAGGCCGAACAGGCCGGCGCCGAGCCCCAGGGCGACCTTCTGGAACAGCAGCGCCGGGCCGAAGACGAAGGCCTCGGCGCGCACGCCGGTCTTCCACTGACCGTACTCGACGGTGTCCGGCAGGATGCCCCAGTAGGCGAACGAGAGGCCGGCGGTGGCCGTCTGCATGTAGATCAGGAAGACGTCCATCTGCCAGGCGGCGCGCAGGTCGAGCAGGGCGAAGGCGATCAGGCCGGTGGCGTAGATGGCGCAGCTGGCCAGCCAGATCGCCCGCTTGCTGAAGCGCCGGGCGACGGCCATCCAGAACGGGATGATCGCCAGCCCGCTGGCGCTGGCCAGCGCCAGTGCGGTGCGCGCGCCGGCTTCGTCGTGCAGGTAGTACTTGAAGTAGTAGAGGACCGATTTCCCGAGCGCGGTCATGCAGGTGATCATGAACCCGCCGCCGATGATCAGCGTCCAGAAGGCGCGGTTGCGCAGCACGCTGCCCCAATAGGCCCGCGACGCGCCGCCCTGCGGGGTGGAGGCTCGGGCCGGGAGCTGTTCGCGGGTGGTGGCGAAGACCAGCGGCAGGACCAGGGTGGCGACGCCGGCGAACAAGCAGGCGGCCACGAAGAAGCCCCGCGCCCCGTCCGGACGGCCGGTGACCGCCTTGGCGATCGGCTGGGTCGCCAGCGCGACCGCCACGGCCGCAAGGGTGGAGAACAGCATCCGGGCGCCCGACAGCGCGGCCCGCTCGCGCGCGTCGCGGGTCATGCGGGCGCTCAGGGCGGCGTAGGGGACGTTGACGGCGGCGTAGAGCGTGCGGAACAGCAGGTGCGCGCCCAGCACGAAGCCGATCAGCGCCGCGCCCTCGAACGGCGGCCGGTAGTAGAGCAGGCCGAACGCCAGGGCGAGCGGCACGGCGCCGAACAGGATGTAGGGCCGGTAGCCGCCCCAGCGGGTCCTGGTGCGGTCGGCGGCGGCGCCGACCAGCGGGTCGATCAGCCCATCCCAGATCGACGCGACCATGTAGATCAGGCCGGCGGTGGCGGGGGAAAGCCCCACCGCCTCGGTGTAGTAGAACAGCAGGTAGAGCGAGATGCTCTGCCAATAGAGGTTGCAGGCGAAGTCGCCCGCCCCGAACGCCGTGATCCGGGCCCAGCCCAGAGGCGCCGCCCGTTCGCCGATCGCCAACGTCACGCCCCCTCTTCCGCCCGCAGCACGAAGCGGGCTGGAACGCCGGCCTCGGCGTCCGGCGCGATCCAGACCTCGAAGGCGCCGGGCTCGACCGTCCAGCCGCCGAGGCCGTCGGCGAACCCCAGCTCCTCGCCCCGCAATTCGAACTCAACGGCGAGGCGCGCGCCCGCCGCCACGGTCACCTTGCGGAAGGCCTTCAGTTCGCGGACCGGGCGCACGCGACTGGCGGCCACGTCGTGGACGTAGAGCTGCACGACCTCCTCGACCTCGACGCCGGCGGTCTCGGTCAGGTCGCAGGCGACGGTCACCGTGCCGGACCGGGCGAGGTCAGGGGCGCTCACCTGGGTCGGTCCGTAGAGGACCCGGCCGTAGCCGAGGCCGAAGCCGAACGGATAGAGCGGCCCGGGTTCGGCGTCGATGTAGCGGGCGGTGAAGGGCCCGGGCGGCTCGCGCGCCGGCCGGCCGGTGGCCTTGCGGGCATAGTAGATCGGCGCTTGGCCCACGTGCCGCGGGAAGCTCATCGGCAGCCGGCCGCTGGGCGCGGCGCGGCCCAGCACGACGTCGGCCACCGCGGCGCCCGTCTCGCTGCCCAGGAACCAGGTGACCAGCAGCGCGTCCGACAGCGCCGCCAGCTCGGGGATGGCCAGCGGGCGTCCGGTCCGCAACAGGGTGACGATCGGCTTTCCGGTGCGCTGCATCGCCCGCGCCAGCTCGATCTGGGCGGATGGCAGGCCAATATCCGTGCGCGAGCGGGATTCACCGGACATGTGCTGGCCTTCGCCCAGCGCCAGCAGCACCACGTCGGCCGCGGCGGCGGCGGCGACGGCCGCCTCCAGCCCGCCGGGCAGGGCCTCGGCGATCCCGCAGCCCGGCTCGACGATCAGCGCCTGGTCGCCCAGGGCGGCGCGGAAGCCCTGTTCGAGGTTCACCGACTGGCCATTGGCGGCGAAGATCGCCCAGGCGCCGTTCAGGTGCTGGTGCTCCCGGGCGAACGGCCCGATCAGCGCGGCCCGCGTTCCGGCCTTCAGCGGCAGCACGCCGTCGCGGTTCTTCAGCAGCACCTGGCAACGACGGCCGGCCTCGCGGGCCAGCGCCCGCGCCGGTCCCGGATCGAACGCAGCGCCCAGCCCGCGATAGGGATTCTCGAACAGGCCGAGCGCCTGCTTGGCGGCCAGCACGCGCAGCACGGACCGGTCGACGGCGGCTTCCTCGACGGCGCCGTCCGCCACCAGGCCCGCGAGCTGGTCGGCGTAGAGCCCGCTCTGCATGCACATGTCGAGGCCCGCCAGGAAGCACAGCCGCGCCGCGTCGCGCGGGCTGTCGGCGAGCCCGTGGACGATGGTCTCGAAGTCGGAATTGTAGTCGGAGACGACGAAGCCCTCGAAGCCCCACTGCTCGCGCAGCAGGCCGGTGAGCAGCTCACGGTTGGCGCTGGCCGGGACGCCGTCTACGTCGTTGAAGGCGGTCATCACCGCGCCCGCCCCGGCCTCGACCGCCGCGCGGTAAGGGGGCAGGTAGTGGTCGACCAGGGTGGTCCGCGAGATCTCGGCGGTATTGTAGTCGAGGCCCGCCTCGGCGGCGCCGTAGGCCGCGAAATGCTTGACCGTCGCCATCAGCCGGCGCGGATCGCGCAGGTCATCGCCCTGGAATCCCCGCACCCGGGCGGCCGCGAACCGGCTGGCGACCAAGGCGTCCTCGCCGTAGCTTTCGACCGCCCGGCCCCAGCGGGCGTCGCGGCACAGATCCGCGCCCGGCGCGAAGGTCCAGTGCAGGCCCTCGGCGGCGGCCTCGGCGGCGGCGGTCTCGGCGACCCGCTCCGCCAGCTCCGGCTCGAAACTCGCCGCCTCCGCGAGGGGGACGGGAAAGGCGGTGCGGAAGCCGTGGATGACGTCGGCCCCGAAGATCAGGGGGATCCCAAGCCGGGAATCCTCGACCGCGATCTTCTGCAGGGCGCGGATATAGTCCTCGCCGTAGCCGTTGAAGACGCCGGTCACGCGGCCGGCCCGGATATGCTCGAACCGGCTCTGCGGCGCCTTGAAGGTCAGCGCCGGATTGACCGTCTCGGCCCCGGCGAGCTTGACGTCCGCCGAATAGAGGCTGAGCTGACCCACCTTCTCCTCGAGGGTCATGCGGCCCAGCAGGCCTTCGAGAAAATGGCGGTCTGTGCCCACGCCCTAGTCCTACTGACGGCGGCGCGCGGGCGCCATCGGTTGATAACGACACATACAAGCAGTCTTGCCTACTTGTATAACCTGCCCCACCTTGCGGCCACGGTCCCGAAGAGGCTCTGGAGGAAACATGGAAATGCGATTGCGCGCGCTCGCCCTGGTCATCGGCTGCGGCCTGGTCGCGGCGGCGCCACCCGCCCTTGCGCAATCCGCCTCAGACCCGGCCGCCCCCCTGCCGATGCGGGCCTATGTGCCATCGACGATCTCGCCGCAAGCCGCGGCGATCTACGCCGGCTACAGGGCCTTCATCCTGGCGCCCGCCCCGCCGCCGGCCCGGACGGCCGCGGCGTTCGACGCGCTCTACCAGGCCAATGAGCAGCGCTCGCTCAGCGTCGCCGCCACCGCCCTGAAGACCTACGGGTCCACCGCCAGCGATCGCATCATGGGCGGGACGCCGACGGTGGAGGTGCGGCCCAAGGGCTACAGGGACGACGGCTCGGTGCTGATCTACGTGCACGGCGGCGGCTTCGTCTCCGGCAGCGCGCGTTCCAACCTGCTCGGCGCGGCGATCATGGCCGACGCGACCGGCCGGCGCGTGGTTTCCGTGGAATACACCGTGGCGCCGCGAGGCCAGTGGCCGCTGGTCACCGACCAGGTGCTGGCCGTCTACAAGGCGCTGCTGGCGCAGGGCGTGAAGCCCCGCCGCATCGGCATGTTCGGCGGCTCGGCCGGCGGCACCATCGTGGCGGCCACGGCGCTGAAGATCCGCGACCAGGGCCTGCCGATGCCGGCCGCCCTGCTGCTGCAGTCGCCCGCCACGGACCTGACGGGGGCCGGCGACACCCGGATCACCCTGTCCGACGCGGACCCGGCGCTGCGGCCGGGCACGGTGCAGCCGGGAATCGACGCCTACGCCGCGCCCGCCGACCAGCGGAACCCCTACGCCTCGCCGGTCTATGGCGACTTCAGGAAGGGCTATCCGCCGACCCTGATCCAGGGCGGCACCAAGGAGTTCCTGCTCAGCGACTTCGTGCGCCTGCACCGGGCGATCCGCGCCGCCGGGGGCGAGTCCCGGCTGGAGATCTACGAAGGCATGCCGCACGGCTTTTCCGACCTGATGGTCAACACGCCGGAAGGCCGCGAGGCCAAGGCCGAGGCTGTGGCGTTCTGGAAGCAGCACCTGGCGGGCGGCAAGGCCCGCTGATCAGCGCCCGAACAGGCGCTTGATCTCGGCCTGGACGCGGACCAGCACGATCAGCGGCGCCGTGCGCCGCTCATGCCAGTCGAGCTGGGCTTTCAGCACATTGGACTGCACCGAGGAGCCCGCCGGCCCGAACACCATCCAGCGGTCCGTGGCGGCGGCATAGGCCGGCCAGGCCGGGCGGCCGGCGACGTCGGGGTGACCGGTCTTGGCGAAGGCCACCCAGCGGGCGTGCATCTCGGCGGCCAGCCGCTCGTCGCCCGGCGTCGGGACCGGCGGATCGGCCGGCTGCCGGCCGAGGGTCTGG
Organism: Phenylobacterium sp.; assembly: GCA_028290925.1. Classification (GTDB taxonomy): domain Bacteria; phylum Pseudomonadota; class Alphaproteobacteria; order Caulobacterales; family Caulobacteraceae; genus Phenylobacterium. The sequence goes on from JAQGIX010000032.1 coordinate 5,794, forward strand.
AAGACGTAGAAGATCTCCGAGCCGTGCGCCGCGCGGGCCTGGCGGCCTCGGGCGGCCTCGTCGACATGGTCGAACCGGTAGAGGTAGGCCGGCGCGCGGGCCGACCATTTGCGCGCCACCCAGCGGGCCGGCGCCGTGCCGACCCCGTCTCGCAGCATATAGCGCACAGCCAGCTCGTCGTCGGTGCCGGGGCCGTAGAGGGCGCGCACCTTGGCGATGTCGGCCGGCTTGGCGGCCGCCTTGGCCTTGGCGAGGCCGCCGGCGGAGTCGAGCAGGGAGTCCTCGCCGCTGTTGACGCCGATCATCAACGGCACCGAGGCCTGGCGGCCGGCGTCGATGGCCGACGTCGGGCCCTCGGGGGACAGCCGCCGGTCGGCCGCCGCGGTGGCCCCGTCGGTTGGCCGGGCGATGGCGCGGGCCGGCAGGGCGCGCAG